>JAUNWH010000045.1 GCA_030540405.1 Spirochaetales bacterium | reverse complement strand
TGCCTTTCAAAAAGCTTGCGGCTGACCGCCGCAGGTGGACATCAATATACTGCGTTTCCCCGCTCCTTGTCAACACTAAATTCCTTTTTTTTCAATTTTTTTTTGCAAAAATTATTTATAAGTGTAATAGTTGTTTGACGATTCATATCCATAACCAAGATCTGACTTATAAAAGCCATGGGAAAGATACAATCGAACATCATTACCAAGTTCAAAATAAACATTAATATTGTATTTATTTCCTTCAATGTAGCTGAAACTACCAGAATTATCAGCAAAATTAAATGAAAGCTCATTTTCAATATTAAAGCCTTTTTCCATGCGCCCCAAATAGACCCAATCTTCAGTAAAAGGCTCAAGAACAACACGACTAATATATTTATAATTTTCAACCTCAATCTTTCCAAAAGAAATAATTCCATTTTCATATTTTGACTTTATCGATTTCTGTTTTATGACAACTTCTCCCTTGCCGTTATGTGGTGTGATTTCAACAATATTTGAATATCCAAGTTGAATTGCTTCTAAACCAAACTCTGCATGAGAAAAACGCACATAAAAACTATAACGCTTGCCGGCATCAACATAAGGAAATGAAAATTGTTTTCTTTCACTAGCATTTATAGTAGATATTCTTTGCCAATAAGAGCAATCTTCAGGCATATAAAAAATGTCCACATTATTACATCCGTCCGGCAAATTGGAAAACATGAGCTGAATGCCGTTTCCGCTTGTAGAATTATACGCTGAAAGACAATTTATTCCATTTTTTTCTTCATTATTATTATTTTCATTTCCTGAATTTACCAAGCCTGACAATTTCTCATCATCAAGAGAGCCGTCAGCCTTACAGCCGCAAAACATGGACAATACGACAAACGCACAAAGTGAAATTTTCAAAATTTTTTTCATAACAAATCCTCCAAGAATTAATAGAAATGCCCGTTCAAAAAGAGCAGCTTCTATTCTACCCCCCCCCGGGATTTGTCAATAGGTTTTATAAAAAATGTTTTACATTTGCACGCTGATTTTATAGAATGTTTTCATGCTGAATTTTTATGGAATAATTATTGCGTTTGTGTCGTTTTTTTTGATTGGAATTTTTCATCCAATTGTTATAAAAGGAGAATATTATTTTTCTGAAAAAATCTGGCCGGTTTTTCTTGTGGCTGGAATTTTATTTTGCGCAGTTTCTATTTTTACGGACGGAATCATTTCTGTTTTGTGTGCGCTTATGGGAAGCGCGTGTCTTTGGAGCATAAAGGAACTTAAAGAGCAGACCAAGCGAGTTCAAAAAGGCTGGTTTCCGCAGAATAAAAAAAGAAGTCAAAATGTGGCAACGCAAGCAAAAATTTCAGAAGCGATAATAATCAGACCGATTCAGAAAAAAGACAACGGGCAGCTGGCTTCTATAATCCGCGCAATATTTGAAGAGTTCGACGCGCCAAAAGAAAATTCAGTTTACTCGGACAAAGCAACAGATTTTCTTTTTGAAACATTCAGTAAAAATAAAAAGTCAGAATATTTTGTTGCGGAACAGAACGGAAAAATTCTTGGCGGCTGCGGATATTTTCCAACTGAAGGGCTTCCTGCGGATTGCGCTGAAATTGTAAAATTTTATCTTTGCCCAGATTCACGCGGAATGAAAATCGGAACAAAACTTTTCAATCTTATTGAAGAACGCGCAAAACTTGCAGGCTACAAAAAACTTTACATTGAATCGTTCCCGCAGTTTTCAAGCGCAGTTTCAATGTACAAGAGAAACGGCTTTACAGAACTTTCATCACGCCTTGGAAATTCAGGACACACTGCGACAACAATTCATTTGATAAAAGAAATTTAAAATTACCTGCACGCCATGTATGCAATTGTAAGCGCATCCTTTGCAATATTTTTTACGATTGCATATTCGTTCGGCTGATGCGCAAGCTCGTCCATCGTTGACCAGACAACAGCGTCAATGCCGGCATTTCTAAGTCCTGCCGCAACAGTTCCGCCGCCAATACCAACAAAACGCGGCTCAATTCCGTGCACAGTTTTTATCGCTTCAAAAAGTTCTTTTGCAACAGGAGATTCCACAGACGTTGCTTTTGACTGTTCAGCCTGAAGCTCTTCAACTTGAATTTTCACACCGTAAATTTCTTCAGTTTCCCGGATAATTTTATTCACTTCCGCGCGTACTTGGTCAAGAGAATACTGAGGAAGAATGCGGCAGTCTGCGCAGAAAACATCATCACCCGGAATTATATTTACGCCGGAAACATTTTGGTACTGCATTGTCGGCTCAAAAGTTGAACGTGATGGCTCAAACATTTTGTCTTTTGCATTGAAAACTTTTTCAAGTTCGTGAATCTTTAAAGCAAGATAGCTTGAAGCGAGCTTTGCGTTGCAGCCTTGGTCAGGACGGGAACCATGCGCCTGCTTTCCAATTGTATGAAATTTGAGCCAAAGAATATTTTTTTCCGCAACTTCGATTGTCTGACCTAAAGGATCTCCGCCGTCGGGAATAAGGATCCTGTCATTCGCACCAAAAATATTTTTGTGATTTTCTATAAGGAAATTCATTCCGTACTTTGAGCCGACTTCTTCATCAGCCATAAAAAGCAGCTTGATTGTATGAAGAGGAACAATATTTTGCTTTACAAAACTCAATGCCGCAAGAACTCCGCTGCAAAGTCCCTGCTGGTTGTCTTCAACTCCTCTGCCGAATATTTTTCCGTCTTTTTCAATAGCCTGCCACGGATTTGTATTCCACCTGGAAAGCTCACCGACAGGAACAACATCAAGATGCGCGCAAACCCAAATGCAAAAATCATTTTTTTCACCTGGAATTTCAGCGATTAAATTCGGACGGAATCCTGCAGGAACTCTTGAATCTGGAGCATCGTAATGCTTTAGATTTTTTATTCCATTTGACAAAAGCCAATTTTCAAGAGCAGCGCATTTTTTTTCTTCGCCATCGCCGCCGTTTTCAGGAGCAAGAGCCGGAATAGATGTCAAAAGTTTCTCAAGCTCAACCATGTTGCAGATATTATTTTCTATGTAATTTTTTATTTTTTCAAAATCAGAGTTCATTTTTTGTCCTAGAATATTTTTAAAAATTATAAAACAAAAAAGCCGACTGTTTCAACAGACGGCTTTGGCAAAACTAATTTTCGCTGTAGTACTTTAAGTAAGCGTCATAAGTTGACTTTATCAAAGTGTCAACATCGCTATATTTTGGCTCCCAGCCAAGCACTTCTTTTGCAAGTTTAGAAGAAGCTGTAAGCTGAGCCGGATCTCCAGCACGTCTGCCAACATATTCCGCAGGAATCTCTTTTCCCGTTATGCGGCGAGTAGCTTCAAGCATTTCTGTAACAGTAATTCCGTTTCCTGTTCCAAGGTTGAGCGTAAGGCTCTTTTTGTTCTTGGCAATATATTCCAAAGCAAGAACATGAGCAGAAGCCAAATCTGTTACATGAATGTAATCACGGATGCAAGTTCCGTCGCGTGTATCGTAGTCGCTTCCAAAAACCTTGAGCTTGTCGCGCTTTCCGCAGGCAACTTCCATCATTACAGGAAGCAGATTTGCAGGATTTCTTTCAAGTCCGTAAATAACGCCTTCAGGATCATAGCCTGCCGCATTGAAATATCTAAGAGCAGCAAATTTCAGATTCTTAAGCTTGTCGTACCAGCCCATGAACTCTTCAATTTTGAGCTTTGTAAATCCGTAGTAATTTTCAGGATTCTTAGGATGATTTTCATCAATAGGAAGATACTGAGGCTCGCCAAAAGTCGCTGCGCTTGAAGAGAAAACCATGTTGAGGCAGTTGTGGGCAACAGCAGCATTCAAAATATTTAAAGTTCCATTTATGTTGTTTATTGAATATTTTTCCGGGAAAATCATAGACTCGCCGGCAGCCTTAAACGCAGCAAGATGAATAAAAGCATCAAATCCGCGGGCAAATGCTTTGTCCAAATCTTCCGGATGAAGAATATCACCTGCAATGAATTCATTTTTCTTAAAAAGATTCTGGATAAGTCCGCTTGAAAGATTGTCAAAAACCGTAACTTTGTGGCCTTTTGCCATAAGTTCTTTTACAACGTGGCTTCCGATATATCCTGCGCCACCAATAACTAAAACTTTCATTTGCTCCTCCATCTTGGATTAAACTAAAAATATAATAATCCAATAAATGTATTTTTTCAATTTATATAAAAAAAATTGCGCAACAATTTGCACAATTTTTTCATCACTAAAATGCTTCTAGTTTTTCCGCAGCGCAAAGCCACTGAGCGTTAAGCTCTTCAAGTTCCGAAGCGATTTTTGAAATTTGCGACTGAACAGATTTTGCAGTTTCGCCGTTCGAATAAACTTCTGGCAAAGAAATCTGATTTTCAAGCTCTGATTTTTTTTCTTCAGCTTCAAGAATCATGGCTTCAAGTTTATCTGCTTCTTTTTGAATTTTTCTTTTCTCAGACTCGCGTTTTTTCTGCTCTTCCCAAGAAAGTTTTGATTCAGTTTTTTGCTCCGATTTTTTTGTTTCGATGACTGAATTTTTTTCGCCTTCCGCAGACTGCTCTTCTTCAATGCGCTGCATATAATATTTGTAGTCGCCGACAAATTCTCTAAAAACGCCCGGATGAAGTTCCAGCACTTTTGTAGAAAGATCTTCAATGAACCCGCGGTCGTGGCTTACAAAAACAACAGTTCCGCCAAAACTTTTCAAAGCTTCAAGCAAGACATCTTTTGAGTGCATATCAAGATGGTTCGTAGGTTCGTCAAGAACAAGAAGATTTACAGGACGAAGCAAAAGCTCAAGAAGCGCAATACGGGATTTTTCTCCGCCGGAAAGCACATTGATGCTTTTAAAAACATCGTCGCCACGGAACAAAAACGCGCCAAGCATATCACGGAGTTTCGGAATAAGTTCAAGAGGAGCATTGTTCTCCAAACGCTCAAGAATTGTTTCGCTGCCATTTATTTTTTCCGCGCTGTCCTGACTAAAATATCCGACTGAAACTCCAGCTCCAAGTTTTACTGTTCCGGAAAAATCGTGATCAATTCCTGCAATGATTCTAAGCAAGGTTGATTTTCCGGCTCCGTTTCTTCCTGCGACAACAAGACGCTCTCCATTTTCCACAACAAGATTCAGATTTTTTATTATATCTGGTCCGCCGTAATTTTTGCAGATATTTTCCAACGTAAGAACAAGACGGCCTGAATGAGGAGCTTCTGGAAAACTAAAATGAATTTTTTTAAGGCTCTCTGGAATTTCAATTTTGTTTTCAAGAATTTTATCAAGCATTTTCTGACGTTCTTGGGCCTGAGCCGCTTTTGTCGCCTTGTAGCCGAAACGCTTTATAAATTCTTCAAGATGCTGAATTTCTTGTTGCTGCTGCTCATAAGAAGCAATCAGGGATTCAAGCTCAACTTTTCGAACTTCTTCGTAATGTGAAAAATTTCCAGGATAACGTTTTAAAGTTCCGTTAAAAAGCTCGTAGACTTCATTTATTGTATGATCCAAAAAATAACGGTCATGGCTTACAAGTAAAAAACCGCCTTTAAAATCCGCAAGAAATTTTTCAAGCCAGTTGCGCGCTTCAATGTCAAGATAGTTTGTCGGCTCGTCAAGAAGAAGAATATCCGGACCGCACATGAGAGCCTTTGCAAGCGCAATACGCATCTGCCATCCGCCGGAAAATTCTTCAGTACGCTTTGTAAAATCAGAACGCTCAAAGCCAAGACCGAGCAAAACTTGTTCCGCAAGAACTTCACGTCTATACCAGCCGCTGTTTTCAAGTTCAGCCAAAAGCTCAGAATGTTCAACTGCAATCTTGTCAGAATTTTCAGGATTTGATTTTAAAAGCTCGCCAAGAGAATCTGCTTTTTTTTGAATTTCGTAGCCCCAGTCAAACGCTTTGTCTGCTTCTTCTTTTAAAGTACAGCCAGAATGAACAAGTCCGCTCTGAGGAAGATATGAAATGCGCGCATCTTTTTGAGCAATCCGTTCGCCAGAATCAGGCTCTGAAATGCCGGCCATTATCTTTATTAAAGTTGACTTTCCTGCTCCATTCGCGCCGGTAAGAGCAGCCTTTGTTCCTGCCTGTAAATTTACAGAAACATTCTTTAAAATATCTCTGTCGCCAAACGCAAGCGAAACTTTTGAAAATTGAATAAACGCCATAAAAAACCTATTTTTATAAGCCAGTTCAAAGCAGAAAAAATTTTTAAATTCTGAAACTAGCTTAGTAATTTTATTTTTGAAAAAACAAAACCATAGAATTCGCAGGAAGAGAAACTGAAAAATATTTTCTTCCAAAACTATCATCGTATTTTTCAATTATATTTGCATAAGCAAGCCTAAGTCCGTTGACTTCTTTTTTATAAAGGAAGTTGACTTCACGGCTTGCATTTTCAAAATGGAATGTAACAACTCCGTCCCAAGAAGACTTGAGCGTTCCATCAAGAAAATATTTCATTTCAACAATTCCAAATCCTTTTGAACCTGAAGGAATTACAGACGGAACAAGCTTAGAAAATCCGCTCCATCTAAAAATATTTCCATCGTTAAACGAAAGCGTCCCATAGTTTCCGCTTTTAAAATCCGGTCCAAGAGTTTGAATAGATTTATAAAGTCCCTGCCGCCTGTTTTTTTCCGCAGAAACTATTTCTTCGATTTTTACATTTTCATCAAGCGAAACAAAATTGTAAGACTTTGGTTTTCCGCCTTCGTCTGTGTATTTTACAATTATGAATTTTGAGTTGCGCGGAACAATTTCAACAGGAGCATCTTTTGCCTTGTAGTCTCCGTTGTCAGCCTTTTCAAATTCAGAATACGGAAAACTTACATTCAAATTTGGAAGACTGATTTTTGTAGTGCCGGAAACATATCCTGAATCAAAGCCGTAGCCAGGAACAATGAAGTCCAAGTCAATCTGCTTTTTGGAAATCATGGTTCTGTAATATTCAGGATACCAGGCAGTTGAAAGAATTTTTTCAAGAGTTTCATCAGCTTTTTGAGATTCAACAACTTCCGCTCCAGTTCCATAAGTTCCATCCAAGTTCATTTCAAAAAGCCTAAGATTGTAGCTAAAGCACCAGCCCTCAGTTCCATTGTCAGTAAGAACATGAAGCCATTCGCCGGGAAGCGGAACTCCGCCGTTTGTAGGAGAAACTCCCTTTCCTTTATAAAGAGTACGGATAACTTCATTTTTACGCAGACGGTAAACTTGCTTTGAAGTGTTCACTTGTTCCGCGCGGATTGGAAGTCCGTCCAAAATACAGAAAGCGTATTTGCCTTTATACTCAGAATATTTTTGCGCTCGCTTCAATGCCTTTGACTTTGGTTCAGGAGCAGAAAGTTTCCATAGAGGAACTTCGATTTTTTCTTTCGTTTCAGGAATTCCGATTACATAAACTTTTGAAATATTTGACTTTAAATAAACAGGAACGACTGTTCCGTCTGGAATTTCTTTTTCGCCGACATTCCATAAAAGAACTCCGTAGCCAATGACTCCAGAGCATGAAGAAAAAATCAGCATGAACAATGAAAATGCAAAAAGAATGAATCTATTTTTCATAGCGGATATTTTACAGGATTTTGACATAAAGTTCTATAAAAGAAGCAAAATTGAATTTTTATCTTTTTTGCTATAATATGAAAACATGAAAGACGAAACAATTCCATTAAGAAAAAACATCCCGGCAGAATACAAATGGGATCTTACACAGCTTTATAAAACAGACGAAGAATGGGAAGCGGATCTAAAAAAAATTCCTTCACTTGTAAAAACATTTGCATCATTCAAAGGAAGACTAGCAGAAAGCAGCAGCATTTTTCTTGAAGCTTTAAAAGCAGACGAAGCTCTCGACCGTCAAATTGAAAAAGTCTATCACTACGCAAGCCTTAACAATGAAGCCGACCAAGGAGACAGTTCCGCGCAGGAAAAATACAGCCGCGTAATGATGGCATACACAGCAGCCTGTTCTGAAACAAGTTTTTTTACGCCGGAACTTCTTGCAATTCCAGATGAAAAAATAAATTCCTGGATTGAGCTTCCTGAGTTTAAAGACTATAAAATTTATATTCAAAAAGCTCTTCATGCAAAGCCGCACATTTTAAGCGAAAAGGAAGAACGCATAATGGCTCTTCAATCTGAATCAGGGCAGACAGCATCAAATGTATTTTCACTATTAAATGATGTTGACATGAACTTTGGAACAGTGGAAGTTGAAGGGAAACAGCTTCCGCTCACACATAGCACTTGGAGCGACTTTGAAGAAAATCAGGACAGAAAAATCCGAAAGGAAGCTTATGAAAAATTCTACGGAGTATTTGAAAGCCACGCAAACACACTCGCAGCTTTATATTCAGGCTCTGTAAAAAATGACATTTTTCATGCACGGGCGCGCGGCTACAATTCATCTTTGGAAGCAGCTTTATACGGCGATAAAGTTCCAGTAAGCGTTTACAAAAATCTTATAGAAACAGTCCACAAAAACCTTGATACACTGCATAGGTATTATGAAATTCGCAGAAAAGTTCTTGGCGTTGAAGAACTTCGACACTACGATGTTTATGTTCCGCTGGTAAAATCTGTAAAGTCAAAAATTTCTTACGATGAGTCTGTTGAAATTGTAAGAAACGCGCTTGCAGTTTTGGGAAGCGAATACACAGACACGCTTTGTGGCGGATTAAAAGGCGGCTGGGTTGACAGATTTGAAAACAAAGGAAAAAATTCCGGAGCATTCTCAAGCGGCTGCTACGAAGGCTATCCTTACATTCTTTTAAATTACAAAGACACTTCATTGCGCGATGTTTATACAATGGCGCATGAAGGCGGACATTCAATGCATTCCTGGTACAGCGTCCGCAACAATCCGTTCATGTCCTATGAATATACAATTTTTGAAGCTGAAGTTGCGTCTACATTTAATGAAGAGCTTGTGTTCGAGTATCTTCTTAAAAACGCAAAAGACCATGAAATGAAAAAATATCTTTTGTCTATGAGAGCAAATGATATTCTTGCAACTTTGCACCGCCAGACAATGTTTGCGGAGTTCGAGTTGAAATGCCATGAAACTGTAGAAAACAACGAGCCTTTAAGCACTGAAGCAATCCGCAGTATTTACAGAAAACTTTTGGAACAGTACTTCGGACCGGCAATGAAATTTGAAAAATCCAGCGACATGGAGGGACTTCGCATTCCACATTTCTACAACGCATTCTATGTCTACAAATACTCAACAGGAATTTCCGCAGCCCTTGCGCTCGCAAAAAGAGTTGTCAACGGCGGAAAACAAGAGCATGACGACTACTTTAAATTCTTAAAGTCCGGCGGCTCAAGATACCCAATTGAAAGCCTAAAGGTCGCAGGCGTAAACATGGAAAGCACAGAACCAGTTCAAGCAGCCCTTGACACATTCAAAGAACTTGTTGACCAACTGGAAGAAGAACTACTGTAAAATTAAACGATGCACAGATAAAAAATGCCAGCTTTGAAAAAAAGCTGGCATTTTTTATTTTATGTTTTTAACGCAAAGTCTTAATCTATTTTTCAAGAATAAATTCTACACGGCGGTTTTTCCAGTTCACATTTGTATCCTTGCGATCTGCAACTGGCTCAGTTCCGCCCTTTCCTTCAACAGAAAGACGGGAAGAATTAATTCCTAACTTTACAAGATTGCTCTTAACAAATTCTGCTCGCTGCTCAGAAAGAGAAATCAAAGCCTTGCCCCAAATGCCTTCCTCTGTTTCTTCAGCAGAGTTATCGGAAATTCTATTTGCGTGTCCAACGATAGTAACTTTGTAATCTTTGAACTTCTTAAGAATTTCAGAAACACGATTTAGAACACGGGCATTGTTGTCCGCCTGCGCCTGAGTAATTCCAGCTTTGACAATTTTTCCATTCGAATCAACAGTTCTTACGCCAAAGTCAGCTTCATTGCTTCTAAAGATAATCGATGGAATTTGCATCTTGAGCTTGTCGCCATCACGAACAACAAGAACATCAACATTTATAACGCCTTGCGCAGTGCTTGACATTCCAAGCTCATCGTAAGCTGTAAATTCAAACGGATAATCTTCCGCAGACTGAACAATTTCTCCATTGTTTCCGCGCCCATCCCAAATGATTCTTTTTGTAATTGAAGATTTTCCGCTTGTTTTCCAGAATGATTTTCCGTTTCTGTCTTTTATTGTAAAGTTCCAATTTTTAAGTCCAGCAATTGTCTGGCAACCAAGCTCAATAAACAAGTCGTCATCATTGCCGTCGTTATCCGGGCTGAAATATTTTGGAGCAGTTCTAACAGAAAGCGCAGGTGGAATTGCAGTGCAGATAAAGTTTGAAGAAGCAGCGTCTACAACGTTTCCTTTTGCGTACTCAACATGAAGTTTTCCAGTAAATATTCCTTCAGCAATTTTTTCATCCGATGTATCGCCTGCCCAAGTTATTTCAGCAGGAAGATTTTCACTGTCATTGCTAGAGAATGTTTTTACAACAGAATTGGCAGAATCAACAATGTCAAATTTCCATGAAGAAATTCCTTCAGTAAGAGAAACCTTTATATCGAATTTCTGGGCATCAAGAATTCCATCTGCATTAGGAGAAATGCCTTTGTATTCAGCTGTAACAAATCCTGTTACCGGACGCGCGTCCAAAGAAATTCCTGCAATTGTTGTGCTTCCATAATTTCCTGCCGCATCCTTTGAAGAAACCGCAAGTGAATAAATTCCATTTGCCGCTTTGTTTCCGCTGTCGTCTGTTCCGTCCCATGCAAAATCCAAAACCTTTGAATTATTCCAAGCAAAAGTTTTTACAATCTGATTTTTCGCATTTCGAATTTCAGCATTCCATTTTGTTTCAACAGAGCAGTCTTCAACTTTTACAGGAATAGCCTGCCGGCTTGAAATTCCATCTGGAGAAAAAATTGTATAAGGCGCAGAAATTTTTATTGAAGGCGCAACTGTGTCAAGAATAAATTCCTGGCTTACAGCTTCTGCTTCTGTTCCACTGTTTGCGACTGTTTTTATAACAGCTGAATAAATTCCATCAGCGCATCTTGTTCCGTCGTCAGCAAGTCCATCCCAAACAAATGAAGAAGGAATTTTTCCTGAGCCCTTAAAAGTTTTTACAGCCGTTCCATTGAAAATCTTAAGTTCATAAGAGTCGATTCCGCTTGAAGCTTTCGCAACTGGAGTCAAAACAACCTTGTCCTGAATTCCATCTCCGTTCGGTGAAAACGCAGAAGGGCTTACAGAAAGCGCAAGCTCAGTCTTGCTTGTATCAAGAACAAATTCTTTTGATTCCATCAAATTGCTGTTTCCTGCAAGCTCAGAAACTTCAAGGACATATTTATATTTTCCGTCTTTTACAAAATGTCCGTTGTCATCAAGTCCGTCCCATTCAACAGAAGCAGGAAGAACTGTGTCAAAGTCAAAATTCTTTACAGCGGCATTGTTCTCATCAACAATTTTTCCTGTCCAAGTTTTTTCTCCAGTATAGGCTGGCTCCGCAACTTGCTGCTGCGAAATCTGAAATTTATTTTTTCCATTGAAAACTGTATTAGCAGGAAGAGAAACGGCAGCTTTCGGAGCTTCATTGTCAAGGACAAAAACAGGCGAATAAACAGCAGCAGGCTCATAGCCATTCAAATACTTTGCAGTTATTTTTGCACGGTACTCGCCATCAGCCAAATCTGCGCCCAAACTATTTTTTCCATCAAAGAGAAATGAAGAAGGCGGATTCGTTTTTCCAGATTTTGAATAGTAAACTTTGTCGTCATCTTTTCCTACAATAGAAATCTGCCAGTCAGTAAGAGAGTTCACACTTGCAGAAGGGGACGGAATTGCAACTGCAAAATTAATTGTTTTTCTTGCAACTGCCACGGTTCCTTTTGGAGACGGAGCAAAATATCTTGAGCCGTTTATTGAAACTGCAGTTTCAGGTTTTTCAGCAGAAAAAATTATATTTGAAATTCTTGCTTGCTCAGAAGTGTTTCCTGCCAAGTCAGTTGAAGTGATTTCGTAATTGTAAACACCGTCCGGCACAATGGACTTGCTTTCGTTTGTTCCGTTCCATTCAATTTCAAGAGGAGAAGAATCTTCCCATTTATATGAGCGAACAAGATTTCCCTGGGCATCTGTTATTTTTGCAGTCCACAATTTTTCAGCTGAACCTGATTGCTTAATTTTTAAAACAGCCTTGTTGCCTTCGCCAAAAATTTTATCAGGACCTGAAAGATTTACAAGACTAATTTCCGGCGGAGTATTGTCAACTACAACCGGCAGCTTTGAAGTTGTGGCGGTATTCCCGTTGTCATCAGAAGCCGTAAACTGATAATAATAAGTTCCGTCTTGCGCCAATGAACCGTCATCCAAAAATCCGTTCCAGACAATTGTGGAAGGAATATCAACGCCGCGCTTTGGAGTTATCAATGTCTTGAAAAAAGTTTTAAAAGTGAATTTTGAAGGAAGCGAAATTTTGTTTCCGATTGTGCGCACAACATTTCCTGCTTCATCAGTGATTACAAAGCTCCACTCTTTTACATAACGTTTTTCACGGATTTTCAAAGGAACTTCAAGCGTGTCCTGAATTCCATCGTTATTCGGTGAAATGTATACAATGCCAGGCTCGGCAAAAAGCTCAGTAGAAAAACTGAGCGCAGAGCAAAGGGCAAATGCTGTAAAAATTTTTCTAGTCGTTTTTTTCATTTTTTATTCCTCGTTCCAAAGAATGATTTCAGGAGCATCTGTGTCTTTTAACCCCAAGTCAAGCCTTGCGCCAAAACTTACAGCCTGAATTCCTGAATAAAGCGTCTGCGTTGCAAAAGAAGGTGTTACTTCGCTTTTTTCCCAGTCGGCATTAGTTTCTGAAATTTTTTTAGAAGTGATTCCAAGTTTTAATGAAACGCCAACTGAAACGCTGTTCACGCCGTCTGCTTTTCCTTCTGCAATTTCGCGGACATTCGACTGCCAGCCAAAAGACAAGCGGACGAATTTGTTATATTCAAATCCAACTCCTAAATCCATTACACAGTTCTGAAAAAACGGAAAAGCAAGATCCGTGCTAAATGAGCCGACCCACTTTTTTACTTCAAAGACAGTCGAAGCAAAAGAAACTCTTGGAGTAAGTACCGAAGGATAAGATGAAGATTCTTTATTGTCATCAATTCCAAGTGTTTCATAGTCAGCAGGCTTTCCAATATTTAGAAGCGAAATTCCAAATCTTGGATTTGTAAAAATACTGAAGCTGCCCATTTTATAAAGCGCGCCTAAATCTATTCCCACAGAAAAATCGGAGCCACTGCCCATATAAAGCCCAGTATATACATTCGCGCCTACGGAAAGTTTTTCATTGACTTCTTTTGATAATCCGGCGTGAAAAACCAAAGTCTTTCTTAAATCCATTCCGTAAAAATCAGCAAAAAGAGCATTTGCAGTAAGCGAAAAAACAGACCATTTTGTAGGAACTATCATTCCAGCCTGAAATCCGCCGCCAACAGTTTTATCGCTGCTTTCGCCTTCAATTTCCACTTTGTCAAAGTTGTAAAAAACAGTTCCACTAAAATCAATATCAGCACGCTGCTCGCCAGCCGTAAGAGCAGGATTATAAATTATGGACGCAGGAACAATCGTAAAATTCGGACCGCCAGCAGCAGACGCAGCGCCAGACATAAGCTCAGGATGTGCAAACCTATAAAGATCCTCGCCACCATAAGGCGGATTGTAAGCAAACAGTTCAGCCATGCCTGCTAAAAAAGCCGCAGCCAAAATTACTTTTTTCATAAAGTAAACCTCCAGATTCAAATTATAACGAAAAATAAAACTATTTCAAATGGAATAAAATTTTTATTTGCCACAAAGCAAAGCGCGCTCAACTTCATCTATGACAAAATCAGGGGTGCTCGCTCCAGCAGTAAGTCCGACAGTTTTTAAAGAATAAATTTCATCAGGAATTTCAGAAGCGTCTTCTATAAGCCCAGTTTTTCCGCAGATTAAAGATGCCGTTTCAAAAAGCCTGCGTGTATTTGCAGAATTCTTTCCGCCAATGACAAGAATTGCATCCACTTTGCCTTCAAGTTCTTTCAATGCGTTTTGCCGCTCCATTGTCGCCGAGCATATAGAATTGAAAATTTGAACTGAAGAATTTTTTTGTTTTAGAGCTGAAGCGATTTTTTCAAATTCAACAGGACTGAATGTTGTCTGCGCAATCAAAACTGTTTTTTCAGGAATTTCAATTTTTAAAGCTTCCGCCGCGCTTTCCACAACAAGAGCGTGATTTTCCGCATAGCCTGCAATGCTTACAACTTCGCCATGATTTTTGTCGCCCGCAATCACAACAAGAAAACCTTTCTTTGCCCATTCAGCCGCTCTTTTTTGGCTAAGATGAACTCTTGGGCAAGTCGCATCAAGAATTTCCGCCCCTTGATTTTCAAGAGCAGACGCAACTTGCGGCGTAGTTCCATGCGCACGGATTACAACAACTGAATCACTTTTCGCTTTTTCAAGTGAAGAAGGCTCAAGAATCCGCGCGCCCTTTTTTTCAAGAGAATCCATAACAAGAGGATTATGAATTAAAGGTCCAAGAGTAAAAACTTTCTTATGTCCATTTTTTTCTGAATTTTCAAGAGCAGCGGAAGCAGTTTCAACAGCACGCCTAACTCCCATGCAAAATCCCAGAACTTTGGCACGAACAACTTTCAACGGCAGCTCCAAAAACAGTTTATAAAAGAAAAAAGCCGCAACTAAAAAAGTTACGGCCTTAAAATAACTTCTTATCAGACGGAATAAAAATTCCGCCCAAAGCAATTTTTAAACATTCTGTGCAGGCTTAAACGAAAGAACATTTTTATTGTTATGCGGCCTTACATGGTTTGCAAATTCTCCCGGCTCCCAGTTGCGGCGCATCAAAGACACAAAGCCCGGAACAATGAGCATAGAAGAATAACATCCAGAAACGAGACCAACTGTAAGAATAATCGCAAAGTCCTTTATGCTTCCTGAAGTAAAAATAAGAAGAGCAACAGAAGCGAACATTGTTGTTACAGTTGTGATAATTGAGCGCGACAATGTTTCAGAAATTGAAGCATTCAAAATATCATTAAAGTTCTTTGTCTGAATCAAGCTGATATTTTCACGCACACGATCCAAAATAACGATTGTAGCATTGATTGAGTAACCAAAAATCGTAAGAACCGCCGCAAAGCTTGTCGCGGAAAATTCAACCTGTGTCCAGGAAATGAACGAGAACATTATAAGGCAGTCGTGAACAAGTCCAATTATCGCGCCAGCCGCAAAGTCCCAGTGGAATCTTATAGCGCAGTAAATCCAGATTGCAAGCAAAGTAACAACAGCAAGAATAACAGACTTGATTGCATTGCTGCTAGAAAATCCAGAGCCTACAAAGTCAGTTTTAATAATCGCAACATTGCTTTCACCGAATTTTTCTTCAAGAGAACCGATAATTCCTGCCTGAAGAGAATCAGAAGAAGCATCGTTCTTTGAAATTGCCGCGCGAATCTGGAAACTCCTGTTTGAATCATCTCCGAGTTCCTTTACTTCAACGTTTTCAGAAGCAAGAGCCGAGCGGACATCATCAATAGAAACATTTGTTGACGCATCTGAAACATAAAGCAAAACAGGAACATCTGCGGAAAGACGAGATGTTGAAGAACTGTCCAAATAAATTCCGTAAGAACTTACATTTTCAGCGCCCTTTACAGAAACAGAAAGTCCGTCAACTTCAGAAAGAGAAGCCGCAATGTCTTTTATAGAAGGATTCTGCGCATAAGAAAAAATCTTAGTTTCGTTTTCTGCGCCAGTTCCTGTTATAACAAGCTCCAAAGCAGTGCTTGAAGTTCCTAGGCTTATATTTGCAGAGCCGTTGTAGGAAATTTCAATGGCAGCCGGACCAATGCGGACTTCTTCCAAAAGACCAGGCACAAAGTCAATGCCAAAATTTACTCCGCGGATAAAAAATCCTGCGATTCCAAAAAGAATCAAAACTGAACTTAAAACAGCGCAGGCAGGAAATGCTTTACTGAATTTTTTTACTGTTTTCATTATTTAATCCCCCAGCCAATGCTGATATTCTTTACTTTCAAAACTTCTGTCTGGAAATCAAATATAAGGCGAGAAACAACCAAAGCTGTAAATACAGTTGAAACTACACCAATCGCAAGGCTCACTGCAAATCCCTGAACGGCACCGCTTCCAAGCTGTGTCATAAAGATTGCGGCGATAAATGTTGTGATATTTGAGTCCATTATTGCCCAGAATGCGTTGTCAAATCCTGCGCTTACACTAGAAGCTCTGTCTTTTCCAAGGCGGCGTTCTTCCTTTATACGCTCAAAGATAATAACGTTCGCATCAGTTGCCATTCCGATTGTAAGAATCATACCGGCAACAGTCGGCAAAGTAATTGTAAGATTAAATGCGCTCAAAATACTGAACATGATATATAAGTTCAAAACCTGAGAAACACAGGCATTTATTCCAGAACCTTTGTACCATATAAGCATGAAAACCATAATTGAAAGAAGACCAACAGCAACTGCCAAAAGTCCCTGGCGGATTGCCTGTTCTCCCAAAGATGCTCCAATTACCTGCTGGCTTTCAACGCTAAGAGGAACATCAAGCCAGGCTGTCTGCAAAACTTTACGCAAGTTCTGGGCTTCGCGCTGTCCAAATCCTGTAATCTGAACGTTTCCGCCTGTAATGGCAGTATTTATAGTAGCATTTGATTTGATTTTATTGTCGCTGATAATGCAGAGATTTTCGCCAACGTGCTCGCCAGTGAATTTTCCAAAGATTTCAGCGCCTTCAGCATCAAGAGAAAATGTAACAGCAGGACGTCCTGTAAGCTCCTCCGCACCGACATCAGCTGACTTTATGTGCTTTCCGTCAAGAGCAACTTCTTTCTTTACAACAAGATAGCCTTCACGCTGGTCAAGTCCGTAAGCATCTGTTGTGTAGTAGCCTAAAACTTCGCAGTCGTCAGGGATGATTGAAGGATCAACAAGATTTCCTCTTATGTCAAAAGTTGTATCAGGATTGTTGTAATAATAAGCATTGAAATTTGAAGTAGCCTCATTGTCAACAAGGCGGAAATTCAAAATTCCGCGGCCCTGAATTATCGAATTAATCTGATCAGCTTCTGCAGAACCTGGAAGCTCAATGTAAATTCTGTCTTCGCCCTGCTGCCTGATTGTTGGAGAACTCAAGCCAAAGCGGTCAATGCGGCTTGTCAAAGTCTCAACGGCCTGAGCCATTATGTCAGCCTTTAAAGTTCCTGTGTCCAAAACAGCGTCGCCCTGCTTTGCAATAACAGAGTCAAGGTCAGCCTTTACAATTACGTTCATTCCGCCTGAAAGGTCAAGACCAAGCTTTACGGAATTTTTGTAATAGTCTTTTGTCTTAAGAATCTTTTTTCTATAAATTCCTTCAATAAAAGAAGCAAGCTCTGATTTTGAATCAAAAGAATTCAATGCATCTTTTAAAAGAATTGCAGAAGGAGCTTTTTCTCCGGCAGCTTTGAAATTCTTTTTTGCCTGTTTTAAAAGCCACTGGCTGTCTTCTGGAATTGGAGCCTCTGAATTTGCTTTTACAGCATCAACTAATTTTCTAACTTCAGAATTAGCCCTGAAGCTTGAATAATTTTTTATATTTTCCAGAGAACTCAAGGCAAGAACCTTGTCCTCTTTTGGAGTGCGTACATACCAGCTGATTGACGGCCACAAAAAGGCAAAACAAACAGCCAGCACTGCAATAATCATAAAAAGCCGGCTTTTCTTACTCATCTTTCTTTTCCTCTGAAGCAGCCGGCTCTTTATTTTCCTCGCTAGTTTTTGGCTCTTCTTTCTGCTTTTTTCCTGATTTCTTTTCTTCTGTTTTTGCAGCAGGCTTGTCAGAAACAACAGTTGCAATTGCAGAGCGGTTGAATTCTATTTTTGTATTTTCATCAACTCTTACTGTAACGACATTTGAATCTTTTTTTACAGAGCTGACAGTTCCGTGGATTCCTCCGATTGTAATTACTTTATCGCCCTTCTGAAGCGCATCAAGCATTTTCTGAAGCTCTTTCTGCTTTTTGTTCTGCGGACGAATCATAAAAAAGTACATAATTCCTATGATAAGAATGAGAGGCAAAAACATTCCAAATCCGCCGCCCATAGCCGCAGGATCAGCTGCCTGTAACAAAAGTGAATTAAACAACATATTAAATTCCTTCCTTCGTAATTAATTTAAAATGGTATAAAAGAATAGCATTATTCGCACAAATTTACAAGAGCAGGAACTTTTCGTAGTTCGTGAGAGCTGACATCTGCGGCTCTCCGCTAACGCGGAATTTTATTAAGCAGGAAAATATGAGATGCAATAGCTTCGGGCATTCTTATGGAATGTATTCAGGTCTCCGGTCCGGCCGAGCATCCGCGCGATGTTTAGGACGACAACAGCGTCTGCCGTCATGCGGGCTTAGGCCTGCGTCTGCCGTAATACAGCGCAAGGTTATTCTTTCCTGCGGCAGTCTCCAAAAACCTATGGATAAAATCGTCCAGTATGCAACACCAGAATGTCCATATCCAATGTCAACAGTAGCTATTCGTATTTTCCATGTCTTCTCCAAAACTTTTTTATGTGATAATTATTTTATCATAAGCAGTTCTATTATTTCTCCATTTAAATATATATTATTCGGAATATTATCCTTTATCTTTATTTCATTTCCAAGTTCCTTTTTATATGGAAATACCAGAATATTATTCATCAGAATTGGCTTATCCTCAATTTTATAACATGAAATTGAATTGTTATTTTCAAAAAATACTAGGCTCAATTTCGACTTTTAGAGAAATTTATAAAAAAAGGCATTCCTTTTAAAATTTTGAATCATCACAGACAAAACAACGGGGAATGCCATGACAGAAAACAGGCTGACTGCATTATATTGCACAGCCTATGATTATATATATAACCTTAATTTCGAGTTTTATAATTTAATGTCATTATCGGGCTCGGTCAGGAATCTATTGAAAATTTCCAACAGATTCCTGACCGAGTTTACTGCGTAAACATCGCAGTGTCGTAGCACGGGA
>JAUNWH010000011.1 GCA_030540405.1 Spirochaetales bacterium | reverse complement strand
CGTAAGTTTTTTTGTGGCACGGAACGCAGCATTGAAAAAGTCCGTAGTCGCCCTGCGTGTAGAAAAGCCGTTTTTTGTCAAAGCCCGCCTTTTGAAAGCAATGGTCAACGTTCGTCGTGATTGCAAAATAATCCTTGCTGCGCACAAGCTCCAAAAGTTTTTCGTAAACTGGAACCGGCGCGTTCATATATCGGTTGATGTAAATGTATCGGCTCCAGTACGCCCAGTTTTCTTCAAGCGAGGAAAAATCCGCAAATCCGCCTGAATACATATCGTGAAAATGATATTTCGCCTCAAAATCCGAAAAATATTTTTTGAACCGTTCGCCTCTGTACGAAAATCCCGCGCTTGCAGAAAGTCCGGCTCCTGCACCGATTACAACACATTCCTCAGAATCTAAAATCTCGCGAAGTTTTAGAATCTCTTCATTTTCTGATTCTGTGCGTTCAAATTTTTCAGAATCCTCTGCCGTCAAAGTCGCTTTTTCGTTTGCCGTATCGCTTTTCATTTTTTTCAAGTGTCCAAAGAATCTCAAAATTCAAACTCCTCGGGCTTCGCAAAATCCGCGCGTTCAGAAAGTCCTTTCACGTGGCCAAGATTGTTCAGGCTGCCCCTGATATTTTTAAGATAGAAAACCTTGAACAGCGGATGCTCCGCGTTGTTTTCGTAAAGTTCATGCACAATCGCGCTTTTTTTCATAATCATCTTTTTGACCTCAAGATTCTCCTCAAAAACCGCTTCCGCGCTCAGTCGAATCCACGCCGTCTGAATCTCGTTTTCAAGCAGTTTCGAGCCGCACAAGTCAATCCACGGATTTTTTACAAGCTCCGCATACATAGACTTTTTGCTGTTCGTGCAGAACCAGAGTTTTCCGTCGTGTTCCACCATAAACTGAACCGGCCGCACCTTCGGCTTTCCGTCCAGCCCAATCGTCGCCATATATTGCAGCCCGACTTTTTCAAGATAAGCCGCCACTTCGCGAAGTTCCATAATTGCCTCCGAATTCTGATATGAAAGATTATGTTGTAATTTTTATTGTTACAACCGAAAAGATAATGACAGACAAAATAAAAGTCAAGGGTTTATTTTTGGGCGTTTCCCTCACTTCGTTCGGGCCGGGCGTTCCAGCCTTCGCTAACGCTCATTCTTCCGCTGCACCTCGTTTCGCTCCAGAACTTCGGGCTTCCATGCCCTAACGCATAAGCATTATTTTAATGTTTTTTTAACTGATGTGAGTTCTCAAAACGTTACGGTAACGCTCGTCGCCAACGTGTGATTTCTTGAATCGTTATTTTGATTTTCCATGACCGCAAGCGATTTTTTCTTGCGTTTTCTTACAGTTTCATCCACGCAATCGGGTACGGATTTCCCTGCTCATCGGTTTCACTTGTCTTGTACGTTTTGAACCCGAGGTGCTCGTAAAATCCTTTTGCCTTCGGATTCTGCTCGTTCACGGTAACTTTCGTCGCCGAAAATTTTTCAATTCCATGCTGAACAAGCATTTTGCCGAATCTTTTTCCGCGCGCGTCAGGCGAAAGAAAAAGCATCTCGATTTTTTTGTTCTCGATTCCAATAAATCCAATCGGCACAGAAACTGATTTTTCAAAATCTTCACTTTTATCAAACAGAACCAAAAGCGACTCAACATTGCAAATCGCGTCTGGAACATATTCCTTGATTTTTAAGATTTCCGATTCCGACAAAAACGTGTGCGTCGCCCGGACGGATTTTTCCCAAAGTTCAACAAGATTCGCCACAAGTTTTTCAGAACGTTCAGATTTTTTAATTTCTTCTATTAAGATTGCCATATTTTTATTTTATTGATTTTTCAAATGTTGGTGAAATCCGCTGGGCTATTATAAAGATTAAATTCCCATAAGCCAGTCAACAGCGTTCATCCGCTTGATTCCGTCAAAGTCGGCGGTCGGGTCGTCGTCCAGCGTCAAAAGCAGCTTAGGATAGCTGTCTCGTACAAGCTGGAGCGGGCGGAGTTCCCTTTGAAGCGTGTTTTCGTCCCTTACGCTCGCCGAAACTTGAATGTAAGTGTTTCCTTCCTGATTTTGTGCGACGAAATCGATTTCCATGTCGCCGATTTTTCCGACATAGACTTTGTAGCCGCGCCTAATCAGCTCAAGATAAACAACGTTTTCAAGAATGTGGCCTGTATCGTTCGCTTTCTGCCCCAAAAGCAGGTAGCGAAGCCCTATGTCAACAGCGTAATATTTTTCGAGAAGTTTAAGATATTGCTTGCCTTTCACGTCGTAGCGTTTTGCCTCGTAGACAATGTAGCAGTCCTGCAATGCCGAAATGTATTTTTCGATTGTCTTTGAGTCGATTTTTCTTCCTGATGAAACCATTGTGTCCGCGATTTTCTTTGTCGAGACCGGGCTTCCAATGCTGTCAAAAATAAACCTCACAACGCTTTCAAGCATTTTTGTGTCGCTGATTTTATAGCGCGAAACCACATCTTTCAGGACGATTGTGCTGTAGACTCCGCCGAGATAGTCGAGAATTTCATTTTTGTCGCCGTCAAGATTCAGAGTGTAGGGAAAAGAGCTTTGCTCAACGTAAAGCCTGTATTTTTCGGAAAGCGAAAGCGACGGATTCTGCACAGAGGTAAATTCCTTGAACGAAAGCGGAAGCATTTCAATCGTTATGTATCTGCCTGAAAGCAGTGTTGCAAGCTCGCCCGAAAGAAGATAGGCGTTCGAGCCTGTTATGTAGATGTCAATTTTTTCGTTCAGAAAAAGGCTGTCCACAACCCTCTGAAAATCCGTCACGTTTTGAATTTCATCGAAAAAAATGTAAGTCATTTTGTCTTTTTGGATTTTAGGTTTGAGATAGTCATAAAGCGATTTCGGATTCAAAAGCTCGTAATTGTCGAAATCTTCAAAATTAAGAAAGACGATTTGCTCTTTGGAAATTCCATTTTCAAGAAGATAATTGCGGAACATTTTCATAAGCGTTGACTTTCCGCAGCGGCGGACTCCGGTAATAACCTTGATAATGTGCTTGTCCTTATAAGTTTTGAGTTTTTCTAAAAATTCCAAACGTAATATATCGCTCATAGTTTGGATTATATTCCAAAGTTTTTATAAAAACAACTAAAAGTTCGGAATGTAATCCAAACTTTTTATAAAAAACTGGAGATGTCTAATAAGTTCTAAATGTCATTGTCGTACTTGATACGACAATCTCTAAATGATTGCAATATCTGCATTTAGATTATCAACCGAGTTTCTTTCAGAAACATCGCATGGGGGCAAGCCCGAAAATGACAGGAAAGATACTTTTGGGACATCCTGTTTTTTTTGATGAATTTTTATTAAGCTGTTTGGGGCTAAAATCCTTGTCCGTCAATATTTTGCACTTAAATCTCTTCAATCGTCTTTTCTATTCCCTCGATGATGCCGCTTTTCAGGTCGTTTTTCAGGCGGCTGTCGATTCTTTCTGATACGGATTATAGCTTTTATTTACAATAGCCGTAGAGGTACAAAATGACTTATGGATATATCCGCGTGAGCACGGACAAGCAGACAATTGAAAATCAGCGTTTTGAAATCGGAAATTTCTGCAGAAAAGAGAATCTTGAGATTGACGGCTGGATTGAGGAGACAATCAGCGGAGCAAAAAATTATGACAAGCGCAAGCTCGGAGACCTGCTGAATCACGTGCAGAGCGGCGACCTGATAATCTGTGCGGAGCTTAGCCGGCTGGGGCGAAGCCTGTTCATGATTATGGAAATTCTTTCAATCTGCATGAAAAAAAACTGCAAAGTCTGGACGATAAAGGATAATTACAGGCTTGGTGACGACATTCAAAGCAAGGTGCTGGCGTTTGCATTTGGACTTAGCGCGGAAATCGAGCGCAATTTGATTAGCCAGCGGACAAAGGAAGCGTTGAAGCTGCGAAGATTGCAAGGAATAAAAATTGGTAGAAAAACAGGTTCAAAAAACTCTGTTAATAAATTTACTGGCAAGGAAAAACTGATAAATGATTTGTTAAATGCTGGATACAAAAAATGTGAAATTGCAGACATTATTGGTGTTCACAGAGTAACACTTTACCGGCACTTAAAAACTAACCGATAACCGACCGAATGATTGCAACAGAAACGGCTTCGACATCGTGATTGGAAACCCGCCGTATGTGCAGATAAAGAAAGGCACCGTAACAAAAGAGTTGTATCCTTATTCCGAGGGAAAAGATGTCGGAAAGCAGAATTTATATAAACTGTTCGTTGAGGCATCATATAATTTATTAAAGGAAAACGGTGTCGCGGCATTGATTGTGCAAAGTTCATTAATGTGCGACATGAGTTCTACTTTTACAAGAGAACTTCTGCTTACAAAAACTCAGATGATGCAAGTCATTGAATTTCCAAAAATTGCGCCAAATGACAACGGTCAGGTATTCAAATCTGCCCTTCAGGGAACCTGCATATCACTTTTTTCTAAAAAACAGCCTGACAGTTTGTCTGAATTTGGAATTTCAATAAACAATGATACGAGCACGATAAAATCATTGGACTTTGAAGAAGTGAATCAGTTTCATTTGAAAACATATTTTTCATCACGATATGAAATTCCTCTGATAAAAAAAGGAGAGATGAGTATTATTGCCAAAGTAAAATCGCATCCAAAACTGGAAAAAATGATAACAGATTCCTTGCAGGGAAACATAAACACAATATATCTTCCGAAAATAAAATCGGAAAACCACACCAATATTTTTATTGCGAAAGGCGCCAATATTCATAAATACTACATTGATGACGAACTTTTCTTCGGGAAAAACACTGATCAAGTGAAAAAACTTGCTGAACGGAATTATAATGCCGGTGCCGTTATAGTGACTCAGAATATTACAGGAACAACCGACAAATATAGAATCCACGCAGCATACGCAGAATGCAAGAACACAAATTTTGTGTTCTTGGATTCTGTAAATATCATATATTTACAGAATCCAAGTTCAGCCAAATATATTTTGGCTTTGCTGAATTCCAAACTGCTGGACTGGCTGTTCAGAAAAACCAGCACAAACAACCATTGCAATATGTATGAACTTGTCGATTTGCCAGTTCCAAATGCAACTGGACTACAGCAGCAAAAAATTATCACTCTGGTAGACAAAATTCTTGCCTCAAAGAAAGATTGCCGTGCCGAGCACGGCAGTGACAGAGAGCTTGCAGATACAAGCAAATTGGAAAAACAGATTGACGCACTAGTTTACAAACTGTACGGCTTAACGGATGAAGAAATAAAAATCATAGAAAAAAACTGAAATACAAAAAAAGAAGTTCAATATTTTATTTCTTGATATAGACTTAAAAAACATAGAGATTTCCTGATTTTTATGTTATATTCATTAAAGAAATATTTTCTGCTTATATCAAAACGTTCTTGGAGGCAAATATGTCTGATTTGGCGTTGCAATATTATAATTCTGTTGACAAACTGGATCTTCATGATTTGGAAATACTGTCTCAAAAAATCACATCTTTGATTTTCAAGAAAAAAGCTAAAGAGAATGATGCTGTCAAAAATGGGCTTGCTTATTTCAACAGTATAAAAGGCTCTGTAACAAGAGATATTGACGCAGACGAGGAACTTTCAGAATCATTAAGAAAAAAATATGAAGATATTGATTGATACGAATATTATTCTGGATTTAATTCAAAGCCGGGAACCGTTTTCTGAAAATGCCTCAAAAATCGTAAATTCATGTGTAAAAAAAGAAAATGAAGGCTATATTTCAGCACATTCCCTTTCTGACATTTTTTTCATTTTAAGAAAAGACAAAACAGTTGAAGAAAGAAAAACATTGATTTTGAATTTATGCAATTTTTTCACAGTTATTCCAGAGGATAAGAATTTTTATACAGCTGTATGCCAAAATAATAACTGGGCTGACTTGGAAGACGGACTCCAGATGAAATGCGCCGATTTTGAGAAATGAGAAAGAAATTTTCTAACTAACTTCTGTTACTGAAAAATTTAAATTAACAAAAAAATAAACTACAGCAACCATGGAAGAGCAACTGGTGGCAATGACAATCTTGATAATCCATCAAGAACTTGTTGTCTTACAATAGGCCAAAGTGTATTTCTTATTTGCTTGTCTTTAAAGGTTTTCTGAATTTCTTCCATAGACCAGTATCTCTCAAATTCATCTTTATTTTTTATTGAAAGCATAACAATAAAAATTGATTTATTTGAAAAGATGACTTTGTTATCATAAACAAAAGCTATTTCAAACATAGGTAGCATTGAAAACTTATCATCTATAAATGTACAAGGTTTTTCTGGGTAAGACATTTTCCAGTTTATTTGAATATCGGTGTTTTCTTGAGGAAAACTATCAAATCTTTCAAAAGAAATGCTTGTAGGCTGAATATAATCAATGGAAATGGATTTTATAAAGTTCTGAAAGTCTTCATTATTCATCATGCAACTCCTATAGAAAACTCTCTGTTTATATCTGTAGAAGAAGGAATTGTACCTTCTTCTACTTCATGCGCATCCGCATATATTTCAAAACTAGTTTTACTCATTTCTGCTTTTACCATATCAGATACAATTTGAACAACAGAAGAGCCAACAATATAAGTTTTATTTTCTATAACTTCTCTTTCTGTAGATGAAAGATGTTGGTAAAGATTCTCTAATCCTCCCCAACGTTGGCAATCTTTATACACTTGTGAAGATTCTATATGTTCTCGCTGAATAGCACCAATTTTGTTTTTATTTTTCTCATACATTTCGAAAAAAATAAGAGGGTTTTCTGCAAGTTGCAAAAGAAGGTGATTAGATGAATTTGGAACAGATTTATTCTGTTCATAAGAATTAATAGTTAATTCTCCCATGCCAAGAATGAGACTAAAAGCTTTTTGACTGGCATTATATTTTTCGCGAATTTTAATTATTTTCTCAGAAGTTATAGAATTATATTGCAAATCATAGGCTTCTCTAGCTGCAAGAAGGTTTTTGCCCATTTGCTCTTTAGTGTCAAAAAAGTTGTGACACACACTGCATTCATAATGAGCAGCTTCATACGAGATTTTTTTACCTTTTATTTCAATAGTTTCATTCCGCTTTACTTCTTTTACATCACGGATTGTTTCGCAGTATGGACAAGAATGTTTAATCATAGTCACCTTCCTCATGAAAAGATATTACAGCTCCAAAATCGCCATTTTTATCAGTCCAAATCTTTAGTTTTATATAAATTCTGGTTTTCTTGTACGGATACAAGAACATCATTATATCGCCTGCTTCTCCATTTCTGTCAGCTTTTGGCCCATCATAATAATTTGACGAATCAAGTTTACGGAGATATTCAAATACATCATTCTCATCCATATCCTCTTCAAGCAAAAATTTCATTGTTTTTTGATTTCTTGGATCAAAAACAACTTTATTTTGTTCAAGAAGAGGCTTCAATCTTTTTATAAATAATTGAGCGGCGATGATATTATTCAAAATATATCCTTAAAACCATATCGGTATTACATAATACCAATATAACAAATTTTTGCATATAAGACAAGAATATAATTATTTATTTTTACTAACAATTTCCTTATATGTTATTAACTTCATAGAGTTTATAAACAAGTTCATCGATTTTTGATTCCAGCGCGTTTGTGTCTACAGAAGAATCCTGTTTTTTTGTTGCGAGGATTTTATCTACCAGTGCAATGATTGCTTGTTGCTTGGCTGGAGTTGCGGCGGGGATGGGAATGTTTCTTATATGTTCAGGGTAAATGTGATAGTCGCCGCCGCGAAGATTTGTGAGCAAAACCGAAGCGTATTTTGAATTCATAATTCCAAGCAAAAACTTTAAGTCTACAGTTTCAGAAAGTTTTTCCATTTCTTGACGTGAATATTTTGAATATTTTTTTATGCTTGAAGCAATGCTTTTGTTTTCTACACATTTAAGAGAGTTCCAAAGAACGCAAGCAATTAATGAATGGTTGTGAATCAATTTTTTATCATCAAAAGTTCCTGTCAAATCTCCCAAAACATTAAACATAATTTTATTGTGATTATATAATTCTTCAAAAGTTGGTCGTGTCAATTTTGCAGGGCTTCTATCAGTTCCATATTCAAGATACCGAATTCTATTGATTTTATATTTTTCAATATCCTTTGCTTCAATATATTTTCTGCGAGGGATATTATCTTTTACATCACTTATCAAATCTTCTTTTTTGAATTCACCTTTCGCAGTTTTCTCATCAGAATTAGGACGCAAACCATAGCTTACATAACAAAAATCGCCTAGAACGTGAAAATCGGAATATTTGTTTGCCTCGCGTTTTTGCTGAGTTACATTCCAGACTTGTGTTTTTTCGTCTTGAACTAATGCTGAAAATGGTTGCTCAAAAATTTTTCTTATTTCAAGTTTTTCATCTATATGAGAAATCCAAGTTTTTTCTTTTGGTGCAACTTTTTCTATAAAAGGAATGCAGTTTGAAACTGTTGCATTGTCAAATATTTTTGTTCCGTTTAAGTCCACAAGCTCAAACATATTGTTTTCTTTGACAATCATCTCTCTTAAAATTTTTGCATAAAGCTGGTTTGTCAGCGGGAACGGCACAATCATTGTTGTTATTCCATTTCGGCAATTTAAATTCAGTCCAAGTTCTATGAACGGAATATACAAATCCCATTTTTGGTAGAGCGATTTATACTTATTGCTTTTGCTTATTTTTTCACGCTGCTCTGCAAGAAATTTATTTGCAAGCTGAGTAGGCGCACTTATATACGGCGGATTTCCAATCACGATGTCGAAGCCGTTTCTGTTGCAATCATTCGGTCTGTTGAAAACATCGTAAAACCAAGTGTGCCACAGGAAGAACTGGCTGTTTTCGTGCAGGTCAAGTTTTTTTAGTTCTGTTTTTACTCTATTTTCCGCTGTGCTGATTCCTCGTTTTTCCAATAAATCAAGTACCGCTGATTTTATTGCTTCCCTATGTGCTGTTTTTGCATTGTGGTCGCTTGTGTCAAAATACTTTTGCAAAGTTGTTACAAGGCATTTTACATCGTCTGCGTCATCAAAAAGTTCATCTGCTTTTTTTGTTGTTAAATCACTTAAATCAATTCCTTCAAAACTTTCAAGCAGGCTGTTTCCCTGCATAATCTTATAGTCAAGGTTCGGCAATGGCAGCGGCTCTTCTTCGTCAACTATAATCGCAAGCCAGAAACGAAGCCGTGCAATGTCAACAGCGCCTTTTTCAATGTCCACGCCGTAAATGTTGTTTTTTACAATATGCTTTTTTAGTTCAGCTCTTGTTTTTGCTTCTCCGGTAAGAATTTGAGTGCATGACAAAAGCTCGTTCAACATTCCCATCGGAAACGCTCCGCTGCCTACCGCCGGGTCGCAGATTTTAACATCAATCAAGGCTTTAAGAATATCCGCCTTTTCTTTTTCTGAGAATGATGAGGCATCGTGGTTCAGAACAAAATTTCTTATCTTGTCTTTTCTATTTTGTTTTGCAGTCTCAGTGTCATTTTCATCAGTTTTGACAGTCTCTGTTTCCAGATATGCAATCAGGCTTTCGCGGCACATATACTGAACGATTTCTTTAGGAGTATAGAACGCGCCTTTGTCCTTGTTGTCTTCCAAAAGATTTTCAAAAATCTTGCCAAGCATTTCCGGGTCTACGCCGATTTCCACATCGTCCGGGTCAGTCTCGTCGATTGTAAAGTTGTACTGATTGAAGAATTCAAAAAGAGATTCAAAATGCTCTTTCTTGAATTTGACTTTTTTCTTGTCAAGCTCGTCCGCCTCAAAAAGTCCGCCGTTTAGATATGGAATCCTGATTTCGCTTCCGTAGATACTGCATACAGCTTTTGGAGCAATTGCTTCTTCTCCGCGGTCGCAGTTCAAACTTTTAAAGAACAGCGGTTCAAGAGCTTGCTCAAGAAAATCATTTTTTACAGAGTCGTCCGCATTCTTAAAAAGGTTGTATATAAAGTTCTTGTCGCCAGCTCCCCATTTTGCGTTTTTTTGAACTCCGAGCCATCCTTTTTTCTGCAAAAACTGAAGAAATACAAGCCGTCCCATCATTTTTTTTACAAAATCGCGGACTGCCTTGTCGTCTCCATTAAAGGCATTTGAAAATTCTGAGACCGGATTTTTTGTCTTTTCTTCTATGAATTTTCCGCCTTTTTTTACAAAACGTTTTCCGCTGATATATTCAACAAGGTCAGCATAGTGCTCACGGTATTCGTTAAAAAAGTCATCGCTTAACGGAGCAACGCTGAATGCTTCCAGCATTTTTTCATCTCTGATTGTTGAAAGGCCTTTGAGTGTCGAAAATCTTTCTGCAATAGTTCTGCAGGAATGTTCTGGTCCGCAAAGATATGTGTAGCGTTTTGCGCTTGTGCTGTTTTTCAGGGAGTCGGCTTTGTTCACATAGCTTACGCGCCATTCTTTTAAGTTGTCTGCAAAATGAAAGAAGATGATTGCATTTGAATCATTCTCCATAACCTTGCGGACACAATTCTGGATATTAACCCGGCTTCTTTTTAACGCGACGTTGTCCTGCAGCTCAACATCTGCAAATGTTATTGGAAAACTGCCTCTGACTTGTGCGATAATTCTGAATGACTTTATCTGTTTTTTGTCTGAATCAGAAAGTTCCTGTTCATCTGTTAAAGTTGTGTCATTTGCTTTTACAAAAATAGGTTTAATCAGGCTTTCAAATAGAACTTTTTTTCCTGGATATTCATTTTCAAATAATGTCCGCAAATTTTCCATGATATTTTCTCCAAATTATTTAACTATAAATTCAATTGCAATGTCCGCTTCAAATTCTGATGAATGAGTGCGCGTATATTTGTGCAGATAATCAATATCGGCCTCTATCTGAATTGTTCCAAGACCTTCATTCTTAAAATCCTTTTCCAGAACTTTATTTATCAGAGTGAAATTTTTGTCTCTGATTGAATTTGAAATTTCATTAAGTTTTTCTCCGTAGATTTCAGGCAAATCAAAATTATAAAGTGATTTTATTTTCTTGATTGCGTCTGAAATTTTCTTGTCGCCTTTTCTGAGTTTGCTTTTCATGGAAAGGCTTGCATTCTGCTTGTCTGCGGCATAGCAATTAAGAACTGATTTCCTGTATTTTTCTATAAGAGCGTTGTCTGGTTCTGTTCCCTCAAAAGTTGACAGCGGTTTTAGTGTTTCAAAAAATTCCAGCTGGCTGACTTTTTCCGCGCTTCCGTCTTCATTTGAGATATAAAGCGTGGAACGTAAAGTTTTGTTGTTTTTGTCTGTTTCGCACAGTTCGGAAAATGCTTTCTTGCTTTCCGACTGTGTTGTTGAAACTATAGTGCTATTTATTGAAGAAAGTTTTAAATAATCATTTTCATTATTTTTCTTGTATTCACGCAGTTCTGCGATAAACGGCATTATAGGTGTCTCTGAATCCTGGACTTCATCGTGGACTACTTTGTCAAAGTGCTTTACTTCCTCTTCGCTTGAATAAATTTGGCTGTCCTCTCCAAAAAGCTCATGAAATGCCTGGAGTTTTACATAAGTCCTGTTTTTAAGGTTTATTTGGCTGTCGCCCAAAGTTGACGGATAAAAATTGTAGTTCCAGATTTTCTTTGCATCCGTGCCGATACGGTTGATTCTTCCTAAACGCTGCATAAGCCGGGTTGCGTTCCATGGAGAATCATAATTCAAAATAGAATTTGAGCGGTGAAGGTTTACGCCTTCTGCAAGAACATCGGTGGTGATAAGAATCTGATAATCGTCTTTTTTTACGCCTTTATAGTTTGCGTCAAAGTTTGCGGCGATTGTTTCTTTCATGTCGTCACGGTTTTTTGCGGTAATAGAGAGAACGTTGTAGTTTTTAGTCGGCATTTCACTTAGCTTTTGAACAAGCGCCTTTTGAGTTGCTATACATTCTGTAAAGATGACAAGCTTCTTATTTTTGTTTCGTTTCGAATCAAGAAACTGCCTTGCGGTTTCAAAAATAAATGTGCTCATTTTTGGGTCTGAAGTCTGAACGTCCCATTTTGAGCAAAGCTCATCAATAAGCCGCAAATCATTGTTCAGGTTCTCTATATAGCTGTCAAAAAAGTCTGTCCGTTTGTATTCCTGATTCGGTCCTTCATTTTCGTTGCCTGAATTTTTTTTGTTCGCCTTTTTTGCTTTTTCTGCCAGAACACAGAGTGTTTGCTCAAAAGTCCCATTTTTTGAGATATTTTCATCGTTGAGTTCTTTGTTTACATTTAGGTCTGGACAGATAAAGATTCTGTCTGCATTCCACATTTTTACCATGTTTTCTGTGTAGCGGTGCAGGTTGTGCAGGGATTCCTTAAAAGCCGCCTGCGAGCTTTCAAGACGCTTTACCAAGAGCAGTTCCATAATCTGCGCAAGCCGCTGTGAAGTGCCTGAAACACTTAAATTGTTTATTTCGTGCCGTCTGCGGTTTTCCTCTGATTTTAGAAATTCAATTGCCCTGTAGCGGTAATAGCCAAGCCCGTCTTTTCCTGCCGTTGCTCCAAAATCCAGAACTGGCTCTCCGTTCTCATCTGAATCAACATGGCTTACCTGAGGCGCGATAATATTTATTGTGCTGTTGAAAAGATTTCCAAGTTCTCCATTCATTTCGTAAGGAATTGCGACCGGCTTTTGAATTTTAGGAAAACTTAATCCCTGATTTTTCATATCTTCCTGATAAAAACGTTCAATGTCTGTTCGTGTGCGGCGTATTACAAGAGGCTCCACAATTCTTTTTCTTATGTCCTCGCTGTCTGCAATAAGTGCGGCCTTGTCGTGCGCAAGCTCTTCTTTTGTTTTAGGAATTTTTTTGCCGTCAACAGTTTTTTCTTTTTTTATATATTCCTTGTAGTTGTTGTGTTTCTCTGCAAAATAGCTTTCCAGCTTGTTTCCGAATTTTCCGAGATTCTGTAGAGTGGAGCGGTTGTGTTCACGCTGAAATAAATAAATCTGGTTTCTTAAATCGTAAGGCTCGTTGTTCTGCGGTGTTGCGGAAAGAAGCACAACATAGGGCTGCGGATTTATTGAGCCGATAAGGTCATCGAGTTTTTGGTACATTATTGTGCTTTCATTTCTAAAGCGATGGCTTTCGTCTACAATAATCATTCCGTATTTTTCTTTTTTAAATGCGGAATCAAAATCATTTTCGGCGATATATTCATCTGTTTCATTAACATCATCAATGCATCCGATTGTTGTAATATTTATAAGAGGCTGAATCTTTTTTTCTGAAACTTCGTCTTTGTCAAAATATTCAATTGAGTCTATCCAGCTTTGCTTGATTGCTGGCGGAGTAACAATAAGAACCGGATTTTTAAAGCCAGTCTCAAGCAGATGCCGCTTTGCCACCATAAGAGCCGTAAAAGTTTTTCCAAGACCTACAACATCCGCAAGGATAAAGCCGTGGTGCTGCTTCATTATTGCAAATCCCTGGTTTACCGCCTCCGCCTGATAGGTAAGACGCTTAAAATTTGGATCCTTCGGCATATAGTCATCGGGCGTGATTTTTCCGTTAAAGCTGATTACTTCATCAAACTGGTCAATAAGAAATTTTATGTAGGTTTCGTAGGGAGAAAGCACAGTATAATTTGCAGTTTCTTCTTCCTTTTGTTTTTTGTCCTCCAGCACTTTTTTTGCGATTGATGACGGCCGAAGAATTTGCTCCAAAAATTCCTTTGACCAGTCTTCTGACAAAGCCCATTTTTCATTGAACCAGAAGATATGTCCTTTTGAAGTATTTATTTCGTTTGGTTCTGCTGTAATGATTTGAGAAAGTGTTTCAAGGTAATTCAATTCTGAGTTTCCATTTAAGCCTTTCTCTGTAAAATTGCTGCTTCCTATAATTCCGTATGAAATTCCTTTTCCGTAAAAAATATAGCATTTTGAATGTAGAAACTGCTTTTCTTCATTTTCATTTTTCTTGAATATATGAATTTCTATTTTGTCAGTTTTGCCAAGATATTTTAAAAGAAATGAAACTGCTTTTTCATATTCAGGTTTTACTTCAATTTCGTTTATGTCTGTACGGATAAATTCTTCTGGCCAACTTTTTATATCTTTATATTTTGGATTCTTGTTGTACTGGGCAAAAAGATACGGGTCTTTGCCTATTAAAAGCCGGAGTTTAGTGTTATCTCTTGCTAAAAAATTATCGAGTTCATCTGCAAGAACGGCAGTTCCCGGAATATCCCAATATCCTGTGGCAATGTCAATATGAGTGATTTTTGGATTGCTTAAAATTTCTTTTATTGTGTCGGCGAGTTTTAGATTTTCTGAATTATCTATTAGAGTGCTTTCTGTCATTTTTCGTGCTTTGTCCAGTTTTAATTGTACTATATTATTGGCATTTTTTCATTTTAAAATCTCAGCTTCACTCAAAAAGATACTTCTTTACTTTTCCAATCACAATTCCATTCCTCTTCCAGCCGGAACTCCTTTCCTGCTAGAGCAAAATTCTCTTCCTGTTCTAAGCGGAACGTCTTTCCTGCAAAAGCCGGAATATTACCAACAATAGGCAACGGCTTTCAAATCTAGCCGTTCTTTAAAGTGTAAATTATGACAATTTTATACTTGACAATGACAAGTTTGTAGTCTATATTGTTTTTAGGAGGTTAATGCTAAAACGAATAGAAAGTGCCGCAAAATAAAATGGAAATTGTGGCGGATGTGCCGTAAGGCAAGAATTGAATTAGGAATTGAATTAATATGGAAAGCATGGCTGTAAAAGACAGAATCGGCAAACTGCTTTCGGAAACAGGAATGAGCCAGAAGGCTCTTGCCGATGCAACCAACTTGAGCGAGGGAGCGGTTTCCCACTACCTGAAAGGGGACAGGGTTCCGAAGGGCGCAATCCTTCTGAACATAGCAAATGCGCTGGGCACGACGGTCGATTATCTTACAGGAAAAAGCAACGATGCCCGTAAGTTTTCATCGGAACAGGAAATTGAGCAGGCCTACGAGCTTATCGCGCGCAATGCAAAGACTCTGACCGATGAGGAGCGCAAACGGTTTGCAAAAATTCTTTTTGCGTAAGACGAGGTAAGAATGGAAAGAGCGGTTCAGCTTTTGGGAAGTGAATATGATGAGATAGAAGAAGAGGCGAATTGTCTTTTTGAGGACTTGGGAATAAAAGAATATCCGGCGGACTGCTTTGAGGTGGCTCGCCTGCTTGGAATTGAGCTTGTAAAGTATTCGGATTCTTCAGATGAAGACAGGGAATTTATGACCTCTAAGTACGAGGAAGGATTTTCTGTGATGACGGCAAAGTCAAGGTACGCGATTTACTACAATGATTCGCTTCCGCCTTGCACTGTCCGTTTTACAATATGGTATGAGATTGCACATATTCAGCTAGGACATCTGTATGAGAATCAGGGAAAATCGGCTGCCAGAATGAAAGCGGAATGCAACCGCTTTGCAACTTATGCTCAGGCTGCAATGCCGTTTGTGATAAAACTTTCGCCTTGCTGTCCTGATGAGCTTATGCAGGAATTCGGGCTTGGCTGGACTTGCGCAAACTATGTCTTTGACAGCTACATGCGCATAAGGCAGTACCCGAACATTGTGAGAAGAATTCTTTCAAACAGGATTCTTGATTTATTCAGTCCAGATCAAGTGCTGGAGGAGGCTGTATGAAAAATGAAGCAAAAAACTAAGCCCTTAGGATTTGCCGAAAACATTTGCGGTGCGTAAGGCATTTCTTAAGGGCTTTAAGAAAGACACTCCAGACGGAGAATCTTCAAATCTAGTTCTAGAAGTATACTCCTGTCCTGCGTGTCTGGTCAACAGAATTCTGCGGAATGTGGAAATTCTGTTCAGCATCGGAAAAGGAATTTTCCTTTTTATAAAAACACTCAAATAAAATTGTCCAAAACGGACAAGGAGCATACTCATGAGCACAACAACAAACATCATCTATTCGGACACAGAGGGGAGCGGAAATCTCACTCTGTACAAAAATCACTTTGACAAGGGCGGAAAATATTACGCGCGTTTCGACCGGCGCAATGTTACGATTGATAATCTTATAGCCCGCACGCAGAAAAAGGACATCGGCGTGAACGCTATAACTGCAAAGCATATTCTTTCTCTAATAAAGGCTGAAATAATAGAAGCTTTGCAGCGCGGTGAGAGCGTGAACATTATGGACTTGGGAACTTTCTACATTGCGGCAAGCGGCACAAGCGGAAACACTGCCGAAACTGCCGAGATAAAGAAGCTGCTTGTAAGGTTCACTTCGTCAAAGGAAACGAACGAGGCTGTCTCAAAGCTGGAGATAAACAGAATTGTGGTTGCGGATTCAAGCCCTTCAATTGATTCTATAACTGACCTTTTTACAGGGCTTAAGGACGGAGCGCTTACACTTGGAAAAGCAGCAAGAATTGACGGCGGCAGACTGAAAATTTCCGGCGATGAAGGCGGAATTTTCTTTGCCGAATGTGGCGCAGACGGAGTTTTTTCCGAAGACGAAAGCGCATGGCACAAAGTGAATCCTGAATCCATAATGCGCAACCTTTCAAAGACGCTTGAGTTCTTCCTGCCAGAAAGCCTTGAAACTGGCAAAAGCTACAGGATTATCCTGCGGACAAACAGCCGCAAAGGAAACGAGGATAAGAAGTCCTTTGTTTCTGCAGTATCGGAAATTGTTTCGGTAAAATAATAGCAGTAGCTCGGCACTTGACTTCACCACGATTATAAAATCGCATGGTGGAGTCAAATGCCGTTATGGTTGCATTCTCTTTTATCTCCACTTAAACGTTGCAAGCCCGATTATGTAGATTGCGATTATGCAGAGCGGAACAAAGTATGCGAAAATCGGCTTCATCCAGTTTTTGACTTTTAGGCCTTCGCCTTCGTTCGCTTCCTGCACGAGTTTTTCCCAGCCAAGTCCGAATCGGCTACTGCAGCTGAAAACTGCGAAAATCAGCGCGCCGAGCGGAAGAAGGTTGTTGCTTACGATAAAATCCCAGAAGTCAAGCCATGCCGAGCCTTCGCCGAACGGATGAAAATGGAACACGCTGTAGCCGAGCGCGGTTGTGAGCGCAATCAGGAAAATGCCTGTTCCGCAGATTACGCAGCCTTTTCTGCGCGACCAGCCTGTCATCTCTCGCACGCACGCAAGGATATTCTCGCAGACTGCAAGCTCCGTTGAGAACGCCGCGAAAACCATAAAAAGAAAGAAAAGGCTTCCCCAGAGTCTTCCAGCACCCATGTTGTTGAAGACTGTTGTCATCGTGTTGAAAAGAAGAGACGGACCTGCGTCAACTGCGATTCCGAACGACGCGCACGCCGGGAATATTATCAAGCCTGCTGTTACGGCAACGAAAGTGTCAAGAATAATGACCTTGACTGATTCTCCCATAAGGCTCCGGTCTTTTCCGATGTAGCTTCCGAAAATCGACATTGCGCCGATTCCAAGAGAAAGCGTGAAAAACGCCTGGTTCATCGCGCCAACGACAACCGGAACTGTGATCTTCTTAAAATCAGGAACGAGATAGAATGAAAGCCCTTTTGCGCCTCCAGGAAGAGAAATGCTCCGCACCGCAAGAACTGTCATCAGAACCAAGAGAAGAACCATCATATATTTTGTAATCCGCTCAAGTCCGCTCTGAAGATTCCTCGTGAGAATCAAAAAGCAAAGCGCGACTGCGATAAATAGATAGCCGACGTTTATTTTCGGGCTTGAAATCATCTTGACAAAGCTAAGCTCGCCTGATTTTCCTGCCACAAACGAGACAAAATAGTAAATCAGCCAGCCTGTAACGACCGTGTAGAATGCCATTAGAAAAATGTTTCCAAGCAGGCAGACGTAGCCGTGAATGTGCCATTTTGAGCCAGGCTTTTCAAGTTCCTGGTACATTCTGACAGGGCTTGCCTGTGAAGCTCTTCCAAGCGCGAATTCCATTGTCAACGCCGGAAGTCCCAGCACAACAAGAAAAGCAAGGTAAACAAGAACGAACGCGCCGCCGCCGTTCTGACCGACCATCCACGGAAATTTCCAGACGTTTCCGCACCCAATAGCGCAGCCTGCGCTCAGCAGAATAAATCCAAGTCTGCTGCTCAATCTTTCTCTAGCCATAAGTTCTATTTTATCAGAATTTCGGGGCGGTGTGTACAAAAAAATTTCAGTATTTAAATTCAGATTGCAAGTTTTAAGGAACAAAAATTATTTTTCTTGAATCGTCCTGAACAAACTCCAAAGAACCTTTTAAATCCTCGGAGGCAAAAACTGAGCCATACTTACAGATAAAAACAAATGAAATGTCTGTTCCGAATTCTTTTTTGAATTTATTAAGGAGCTTAAAAGATTTTTCCACGCCAAGAACAAAAGTCGCAGTTGAAAGCGCGTCCGCCGCAATGCTCGAAGGTGAAATTACAGTTGCGGAAATAATTCCAGAATCCGCAGGAAATCCAGTCGCAGGATCAAAAATGTGATGATATTTTTTTCCGTCCGCTTCAAAAAAACGTTCGTAGCTTCCGCTTGTAACAACTGAATTTTCATTTATGAAAAGCCGCAGAAGAGGAGCAGATGAAGGAGAATCTGGATTTTTTATTCCAACAGTCCATTTGCTGCCATCAGTTTTTTTTCCATAAACGTAAATGTTTCCACCCAAGTCCACAACAGCTTTTTTAACATCGCGTTTTTTTAAAATCTTACAGACTTCATCCGCGGCAAAACCTTTTACAATTCCGCCAAGATTTATTTTCATTCCTGCTTTCCGCAAAAAAACTGAATCCCTGGAAAGTCCAACGCAGCCAAAATCAACAAGCTCAAGAACTTTATTTATTTCAGCTTGTGAAGGAATTTTCTGGTGGTCTGTGTTTATGCCCCACAAGTCAACGAGCGGACCTGCAACTGGAGTAAATGCGCCATCAGAAATCCAGGCGGTTTTCAATGCAAAGTCCAAAACATTTAAAACTTCCTCGTTTGTCTCCACTGAAGAAATTCCCGCCATTGAATTTATCCGTGAAATTTCAGAATTTGGCAAAGTCGCACTGAATTCTTTTTCAATCTGCGCAAGGCGTTCAAAAATTTCATCGTAAAGCTTTTTTGTTCCGTCTTCAAAAGCGTTAACTGTGCAAAGTGTATCCATTGCCATTTGCGTTCTTGGCTCAATTTTTCCAGAGCATGAAGAAAATAAAAAAACAAAAGCAAGGCAGAGATGCAAAACAAATTTCATAAATCGTTTTCAACAAGCAAAGAATTTTTTTGATACTTTGGAAGAAACTTTTTAATTCCTCCAGTTTCAAAACTTACCGTAACAACGTACTCGCCTTCATCGCTGTAGCTGGTTCTTATAATTTGTCCGTGCCCATAATCATCATGGAAAACGCAAGCCCCCATGCAGTATTTCTTTTCAAGCGGACTTTTTTCTGTACGGCTGGCGGAAAATGACTCTGGCTTTTGTCCAAGTATGCGGACTTCATTTCCAAGCTCAGCAAGAAACGGACTTGGAATCATAAAGTTTGTTCTTCCAAAAAGCCTGCGTACTCCGCATGAAGTAAAATAAAGCTCATCTTTTGCGCGTGTAATTCCAACATAAAAAAGCCTGCGCTCTTCTTCAAGCTCCGATTCTGTTTTTCCTTCGCGCGGAAAAATTCCAGATTCCATTCCAGTTATTATTACGCGCTTAAACTCAAGGCCCTTTGTATTATGCAGCGTAATCAGAGTAACTTTGTCTTCCTGCTTTTCTTCTTCGGATTCAGTTTTTAAAGTGCGGTCAAGATTTATGTGATCCAAAAAATCCAAAAGTCCTTGCTTTGTGCACGGATACAAAACTGCGCTGTTCACAAGTTCCTGAAGGTTTTCAATTTTCTGCGTGCCGATTTCTTCATCTTGGTCCTTGTGGAATTCTTCAAGTCCGCTTTCTTTTACAACTTTTTCAACAAACTCTGAAAGTTTTTTTTCATCCGCGGAAACAATATTATTTTCATTTATTGCCTGACCTGCAAGCAATGCCGCTTCAGAAGTTACAGGAACATCCGGCAGCTCGGCGGAAAATTTTTCAACAAGCGACTTAAAAAAATCAAATCCTTCTTTTGCCTTTTTTGAAAGCTTTAAAGATTCCGCGCCATTCAAAATTGAATTTCCGTCGGAAGCTTCGATTATTTTATCTTGCGTTGTATTTCCAATTCCGCGCACAGGTTTGTTTACAATCCGCCTAAAAGAAATTTCGTCCCGTTGATTCACAATAAATGAAAGCCACGAAATAATATCTTTTATTTCTTCACGCTCATAAAATTTCAAAGAGCCTACAACTTCGTAAGGAATTTTTTTATGCAGAAATTCTGTTTCAAAACCAAGCGACTGCGCGTTTGTTCTATAAAGAATTGCCCAATCACTATAAGGAGTTCCTTGCTCAAAAGCCTGCTCAATAAGACTGTAGCAAAATTCAGTTTCGTCATCTTGCGACGGAAGAAAAACCAAAGCCGGCTTTTTTCCTTTTCCGCGCGCAGAAACAAGCTCTTTTCCAAGCCGGCCGGAATTATTTCTTACAACGTTTCCTGCGCAATTTAAAATTTCAGAAGTCGAGCGGTAATTTGTTTCAAGACGGATAATTTTTGTTCCCGGAAATTCATCTTTAAAATTCAATATGTTTTGAATTTCAGCTCCGCGGAATTTATAAATGCTTTGGTCATCATCACCAACAACACAAACATAAGTTCCAGAATCTTCATTAACACCGGAAAGTTCCTTCAGAAGCTTAAATTGCGCAACATTTGAATCCTGATATTCATCAACCAAAATAACTTTGTAGCGCGCATGAAAACTTTTTCTAATCAAATCGTTTTCTTTTAAAATCAAATACGGAAGCAAAATCAAATCGCCGAAATCCACATTGCCAGTTTTTCTAAGACGTTGCTGATATTTTTCATAGACTTCAGGAAAAAGCGGCTCGTCGCAAATTCGGCTCAACTCCAAATCTCCGGGAAGAAGACAATAATCTTTTGCCAGTGCAATTTTTTTTGCATAATGCGACGCATCTTTTTTTGTAAGCGAAGGAACTGCTTTTGAAATTAGAGAGCACACATCGTCATCATCGTAAACTGTAAAATTATTTTGAATTCCAATTCCAGAATCTTCCGCACAAAGCCGAAGGAACCAAGCGCCAAACGAGTGAAAAGTTCTTATGTGGGATTTTTGCGCGCGAGGCTCAAGATTTATGGCCCGCTCTTTCATTTCTTCTGCGGCTTTTTTTGTAAACGTAACAGCAAGAATCGAAGCCGGATTTATTCCAAGCTCCGAAATCATATACGCAATTTTTGTTGTGATTACGCGGGTTTTTCCAGAGCCTGCTCCAGCCAAAATTAAAAGCGGACTTCCTTCATGCTCTACAGCTTCCCGCTGCTCTTTATTTAAAACTGAAAGATAATCTTCAGCGTTCATTCAAGAAATTCTCCGTCAACATCGACATCGGATGCGGCAAGAGTTTTTGCCTTTACAACAGCTCCCGGAATTATTTTTTTAACGGCGTTTTCATTATCAAGGTCATAGCGCACAACAAAAGCTCCGTCAACTTCCGGCGCATCAAACCAGGCACGTCCAATTGCAAGACCTTCATCAGCGCCGTCTTTGTTTTCAACTATTTCTTCAATGAGAACATCGTAAATTTTTCCGCAACGCATTTTTAAACTTTCAGAAGTTATTTCATGCTGAATTTCTTCCAGCCGGAAAGCTCTCGCATTTGCTTTTTTTGAAGAAACTTGCGATTTCATTTTATCGGCGGCAGTATCTTCTTCTCTGCTGTAAGGAAAGCAGCCGGACCAGTCGCTTTTTATTGACTTTAAAAATTCTTCTGTGCGCAAAGTATTTTCGTCTGTTTCCCCAGGAAAACCTGTAAGAAAAGTTGTGCGTATGCAGCTTTCAGGAAAATAAGAGCGTATTGTTTTTATGAGCGAAGTATAATTTTCAAAGCTGCCCTTTCGGTTCATGGCGCGGATTATCTTGTCAGCACCAGACTGGAAAGGAATGTCAAAATAAGGAAGAAATCTTGAATCATTTTTCATAACTTCAAGAATATCTTTGTTAAAATGATCAGGGTGAATGTACAAAAGCCTAATCCAAAATTTTCCTTCAATCGCAGAAATTTTTTTTATCAAGCTGCATAAAGGAGACTCGCCGTTTTTCTCATAAAAATTTTCATCTGCGCAAACAGGAACTTTTAAATTCTTGTAAATTATTTCGTGCCAATTTTTTCCAGAAGAAAATTCTTTGTCTTCTTCTCCGCAGCCATAAGCCGCCAAATCCTGACCAATCAAATTGATTTCAAAAATTCCACGGGACAAAAGCGATTTTATTTCCGCAACAATTTCATTTGAATTTCTTGAACGAAGTTTTCCACGTATAACAGGAATTGCGCAGAACGAACATCTGTTGTCGCAGCCTTCTGTAATTTTTACAAATGCGCTTCCTTTAAAAGACAAAAGTGAATTCCGCTCGCCGCAGCAAACTCCTTTCTGTTCAGCTTTTAAAACCGGACGCTTTTCTTCAAACAAATCTTTTACAGCGGAATCAATCAGCTCTAAATTTCCGTTTCCAACAATTCCGTCTGCTTCAGGCAAATCTTTTTTAAAGACATCCGCATAACGTTCGGCAAGACAGCCCGCCAAAAGAATTTTCGCATTAGGAAATGCAGAGCGCGCTTCCATAAGGGAATCCAAACTTTCCTTTTTTGCGCTTTCAATAAATCCGCAGGAATTTACAATAATTAAGTCAGCTTTTTCAGGCTCAAAAACTTGCTCAAATCCAAGGCTCGAAAGCCGGTTCATTATAAGCTCGCCGTCAACCTGATTTTTTGCGCATCCATGCTGGTCAAGAAAAAATTTTTTACTAGTCAAGTTCAAGCACCACTAAACGATATTTTCCGTCACTGTCGCGAACCCATTTTATGTCTTCTGCCTGAACTTCGCCTGCACGTCCAACTTCAAGGTCATAAGAAGAAAGTCCTGCGATAACATGAATTTTCAAAGCGTTAATGTTGCTCATCCAAAGCCGAGTTCCATTATTTGAAGTAATCGTAACAAGCTCGCCGCTTTTGTAATAGCCTTCAACATAATCCTGACGGTCGCTTTTGTATCTGAAAAGGCAAGAACCGCGGAATGTAACATTTATTGTAAACGGATAAGCACGCGTGTCTTCATGGATTACCGTTCTGTTTGCGTTATTTTTTACAGCCGAAGCCGCAGGAATTTCTGAAAGTTCTGTTCCGGATTTTCCATCTGAAAGCGCAACAAAAGAATTTTCAATGGACTTTTCAAGAATTCTAACTTCCGCGCCGTTAGCCTCATTGTCATTTGAAACATCGCTCAAATAAATAATCAAATCCGCAAATCCGTCGCCGTCAATGTCTATATCACGTTCCTCGCTAAGCTCCACAATCTGATTTCCAGAAGGCGTAAGAATTGAAAGATTTCCCAAAGTTCCACCAACTGTCAAGACAACATTTCCCTTGCCCTGTTTTGCAGGAACAAGAATCTGATCGCCTTTGTAAAGACGCTTTGTTTCAGGCTTGCCAGTAAACTGATACTGATGGATTTTTTCTTTTTCAACTTGCTCTCTTGCCTTGAGCTCTTTTTTCTGCGGAATTTTCAAAACGCTGAAATAAACATAAATTCCAACCGCCGCCAAAATCAAAATGACCGAAGCAACAATTACAGGAACAAGAAAAACTGGCTTTTGCTTTTTTAAAAGCTCAACAGGAACTGGAGATTCCTGAATTTTTTTTGCATGATAGAGCCGCAAAATTTCATCTTTGTCCAACCCAAGAAATTCACAATAATTTGAAAGAAATCCTATAAAATACGATTCTCCCGGAAAATCTTCAACGCGCTCATTTTCAAGTGAATCTATATAATTTTTTGTAATCGCAGTTGCACGCTCAATCGCTTCCATGGAAACTTTTTTTTCTTCACGAGCATTGCGCAAAATTTCTCCGTAGCTTTCCATTTATTACTCCGAAAGAAGAAAATTGTTGTAGTTGTTTGCTGATGACGGCGGATCATAAATAAAACGCTGGTCACTTATATTCACATTCAAGTTGTAATTATGAAAATCAAAAATGTAATCCACGTCCTGAGCTGAAACAGCAGCAACACGTCGAATTAATTTTGTCGAAGGATCTACTGAAAGCTTTATTGTGCGGAATGCTTCTGCCGCGGATCTTCTTGAAAGCAAAAGATTCACAACCATTTCATCGCTGTTTTCATCCAAAGGAACTGCGCTTTGTCCAGACTCATAAGCAACTGTGTAATAACGGCGCAAAAGAGAAAGTCTCTGGGATGTAGCCGCGTTTGGACCAGAAGCGGTAACGTTCTGCTCAAGAATTGCAGAAGTCGGGCTTGGCAAATAAATTGTAAGGTCATCGCCGTTAAAGACAACAACTTGTTCCGCCGGATCTGAAAAATCTATGCGAAGCATTTCTGGACGTTTAAAGCTGATTTTTCCTGTCATTTCAGTTTTGCCGATTGTTATATCGATGTCAGCTTCATAGTCTTTTATTTCCGCATAACGGTCGCTGACAGATTTAAAAAAATCGCTCGCCGTTGTAATTTCCTGTGAAAAAGCCGCCGTGCAAAAAGCGCACACAAAAACTGCGGCACACAAAAACTTTTTCATTTAAAGTACTCCAAACTGATATATTATAGAAAAATAATCTTTTATCGTCAACAGGCACATTTGACCAACTGAAAATGACAAAGGTGATTTTTGATTAAGTTATTCAGAAAAGTTTTTTGGAATTTATTTGATGATTTCTTTTATTTCTTCAAGAACTGAAAGCGCGTTTATTCCAGTTTGAAGTGTTGAGCGCAAGTTTGCCTTTCCGTCCAAAAAATCAACCGCGTTTTGAATCATATTTGAAAAGTAGAAAGTTTTTTTTGGCAGGCTTTCGGAACGGTCATTTAAAAGTGAATAGAATCCACTGTAAAGAGAAGATTTTTCACGGTGATACAATTTTAAATATCCGTTTCCAATGCAGATTCTGCCTTCAGTTCCCGTAATGGAAATTTCAAATCCAAAGAAACGAGAGCGTCCGCTTATTCCAATTGTAACATCGGGGCATTTTGAAGTTGAATAGTGCGCGCTGAACTGCCGGACATTTTTTTCTTCATCACGGAAAACGCCGGTTACAATAGGAAATCTAAGAAGCGAATTTACAGTTTTGATTTTCTTTTCAGAATTATTTAAATCGGAAGCACGGCTAAGAAGTCCGCCTTTTTTTCCAGAAGGATTTTCCAAGGATATTTTTTTCAGCGTTGAAGGCAAATCATCCTCAAGAAAAAACAAAACCGCGTCAACCAAATGCGTTCCGTCGTGAATAAGACTGTATGCACCAGTTTTTTCTTCCGCCGGATTATAAACGCAAAGACTTGAGCAAAGTTCCGCGCGAATGCTTTGAATCCCTCCGATTTTTTTCATGTAGCTTTTTGCCAATTTAAAATCTTCCGCAAAACGCCGCTCATGGTTTACAAGAACCGGCACTTGGAATTTTTCCGCCTCTTGCTGAATTTTTTCCGCTTCCAAAAGATTGAGCGCAACAGGCTTTTCCAAAATCACAAGTTTCGGTTTTGCATGAATCGCTTCAACGGCTTCTTTTAAATGGGCATTTTCATTCACGGCGACTGTAACAATGTCCGGGCGGCATCGCGCATAAAGATTTGCGCTGTCCGAGTATCCAACGGCTTTTTTATTTGCGTCCTGCCATTTTGAAAGCGCAATTGAATCAGTATCGCAACCGGCAATCAGATTTATCCGAGGATTATTCAAAAGTGCCATTGTGTGGCTGGCGGGCTGCTCGCGTTTTTTGTCAAGTCCAAGACTGTAACCGATTCTGCCCAAACCAACCAAAGCCGCCGTGTATTTTTGCATAAGCTAAAATCAGTCCATCAGCTTTTCGTATTTCTTTGCAAGCCTGCGGGATTTTTTTGCAGCAAGTCCGCAATAGTTCGCCGGATGCTCGAAGAAGTTTTCTGGATTTTCCACGCCGAGTTTTTCAAGCTGGGCAGTTATTTTTTCAAACGCTTCTTTGTGAGTTTTTAGAACTTCAAAGAATGTTTTTCCGGATTTTTCAGCTTCCAAAGTAATTTTACGGATAACTTCGTGGCCGTCATTGATTCCGGCTTCGCCAAGCAAAATGTAAGCAGGCTCGGCAAGAACTCCGCCTTTTACTTTTCCGCCGGCATTTTCAAGATTGCGCGCCATTGTTTCTTTGTCAGCCTGAAGGCCAGAAACAACGCTGTTCATTCTTGCAACTGCCATTGTAAATCCTGCAACGTAATCCGCCATAAATCTCTGGCTTGCTGAATTTGTAAGGTCGCGCTGATGTTCTGAAATCTGATCCATATAAAATGTAATCACACGCGGACACATCGCCTTCCAAAGGGATTTTACGTGCTCGCTGTTCCACGGATTTCTTTTCTGCGGCATTGTGCTTGAGCCAACTTGCGTAGAAGCAAAATACTCAAAAACCTCTCCGATCTCTGAACGCTGAAGATTGCGAAGGTCATCTGCAAGATTCGCAATAATTCCGAACGCAACATTCATTTCCAAAAGAAGGCGCAAAAGATATTCAGGCTCAACAAGCTGGTTTGAATATTCACTTGCAGAAAGTCCAAGAAATTCAACATAGACACGCTCAAGTTCTTCCGGATCTTTTACAATCATCGAAGGTCCGTTGTAAGAGCCGACAGGTCCTGCAAGTTTTCCTACAAGCTGATTTGAAAGTTCTTCTATGCGCAAAATTGATTTTCCCAAGCGGCTAACAAATTCTGCAATTGACCATCCAAAAGTAATAGGAACAGCGTGCTGTCCGTGAGTGCGTCCAACCTGCGGAACTTCTGCGTCGCGGTCAGCAATAGCGCAAAGATGCTTTTCAAGTTTTTTAAGTTCAGGAAGAACAACATTTTTTGTAACATCTCTCATTCTGCATGAAAGAGCTGTGTCAAGAATGTCAACGCTGGTCGCTCCAAGGTGAACCAAAGGTCCGATTTCCGCGGAAACTTTTGTCTTCATAACGTTTACAAGCGCGCGGATATTGTGCTTTGTTTTTTCCTCTTCCGCATAAACTTCAGCAGGATCTATTTCCGAAGCGACTTTATCAAGATTCTGCGCAATTTCATCTGTGAGTTTTCCGCGCAATTTTAAATGGCTTTTTACAAGGGCAGCCTCGCATTTTGCACATGAACGGATTGAAGCTTCCTCTGAAATATACTTAGAAAGACCGTTAAAAACTTCGGCCTCTGACAATGAATATCTGTGGTCGATACAAGAAATGTTTTCAAAAATGTTACGTGTTTCCATGAAAAAATATTGTAGTTTATCTTGCAATAATTTTCAATTGCGGATTTGGCGCGCAGATTTTTCACAAATTAATTTTCCGTGAATTTAAATAGTTTTCTTTTTTCTTCTCCAGCCAGATTTGAATATGTGCATCGGTTTTTAAAATCCACAAGAACAACCTGACTTTCCGCATAGCTCCAAAACTGGCTTTTTTTTGCCCTGCTGAAATTGAACGACCTGATTTTTTTTACAAGCTCAAACGAAACATCCTGCATCACAAATACGCGCAAAACAACAGAACGCCTGTTTCTTGAAAAACCATCCGCGCCAGAAAGAGTTATTTCAGGAAGTCTTTGAAGTTCTGACAAAACAAAATTTTCATCATTGCAAAAGGAAACCAGGCACGCTTCTTTTTGCTCAAAGCCGTCATCATTTTTAGAAAACGTTCCTGCAATGTCGTATTCTTCGCCAAGATAAAAAGAATCAATTTTGTAAGTTTGCGAAAGTGAAGAAATCAAAAGCTCTTTGTAATTCTGAAAATTCATTTTACGCTGGCTGCAATTCTGAATCCAAAAAAGTTGTAGGCTTCATTCGGGTCGTAAGAATAACGGTCTCCTGCAGAAACAAAAAGCGTGTATTCATTCCAGCTTCCGCCGCGCATAACACGTTCCGCGCCATATTTTGGACCTGAATATCTTTTAGACAAATCACCGGCTTCATAAGGAGCTTCCCAGTCCCAGCAGAATTCGATTACGTTTCCGCTCATGTCAAAAATTCCACTTCCGTTCGGATTTCCGCTGGAAGGACTTGGAGGCGCGCTTGTAGAAAATGGAGTTCCGGCAGTTCCAACTCGCTTTGTTCCATTTGAATTTTCAAAATACCAGGCAACTTCTTCAACTGGAACAGAGGGATCGTCTTTTCCATTTGAATCAATCTGACCGCTAGCCAAAGCTCCAGACTGAAGTCCGCCCGGAGTTTTTCTTGCCGCATATTCCCATTCAGTTTCTGTCGGAAGCCTGTAGCCATTATTTTTCCAGTTGCATTCCGCCAAATCGCACGAAGCTGTGTCAGTTGCGTCTTTTAAAATCTGATCGTCATAAAAATAGCACGGAACTTTTCCGTCCATTTCGCTGAACGCATTGCACCAGACAACGGCATCGTACCAGTTTATATTTGTAACAGGTTCATAGCAGTTCATTTGTGTTGGAACTTTTCCTCTTGAGCCAGAAGAACCTTCCTGTCCCGGATTCGCAAAAACATATCCATTTTCTTCCGCCCACAAACGGACTTTATACCAAAGATTGTAAGTTGTTTCGTAGCGGTTAAGCTTGAACGGAAAAATTTTTCTTTTTGCAGTTACTGACTGGGAATTTTCTCCAATTACATATTCAGTTTTTTTTCTTGAAGAGCCGAATTCAACAAAATCAATATCATTAAAAGAATCGTCAGAAGATTCCTGCGCAAAAATCTGTGCCGCCGCAAAAAAAATCAATGCAAAAATTTTTGTAAATTTCATTTTCTTTTCTCCGCTATTTTTTCCTGCTTTTTTATGTAGCGTCTTTGCTTTCGTTCCGCGCGCCGAGCTTTAAATGAAACTCTTTTTCTTGCTTCAACAGACGGAGTAATCCGGCGTTTCATAAACATAAAATATCCAAACACAGAAGTAAAAACACAAAGCCCCGCAATCGCAACAGCTCCAACCCATTTTGAATTTGCCCAAGGAAGCGGAACATTTATTCCAAAATAGCTCGTCACCAAAGTCGGAAGCATAAGCACAAGATTCCATGCGGTCATTGTTTTCATAACGATATTCAAGTTGTTGGACAAAACAGAAGCAAAGGCATCGTTCATTCCTGCCATAATATTTGTGTAAGTTCCAGCCATGTCCAAGGCCTGCTTGTTATCAATTTCAACGTCGTCAATCCAGTCCTGATCTTCTTCGTCTAGCTTGATAATTTTTGTCTTGCGAAGTTTTTCCAAAAGCATCTGGTTGCTCTTTAAAGATGTTGTGAAAAACACGAGTGATTTTTGAATGTTCAAAAGCTGAATCAATTCATGGTTCTGAACAGAGCGGAGCATTTCGTTTTGAATTGTCGTAGCGCGGCGGTTAAGTTCCTTCAAGTAGCGCAAAAATGTAAGGTCGGCGCGGGACATAAACCGAATCGTAAAAGCCGGAAAGTCATTAAGCGAAAGTTCTTTGATTCTGTTTGCGGCAAAATCCTTTAGAACCTCGCAGTCAGTCCAGCAGATTGTTATAAAAAATTTATCGAATGTAATGATTCCCAAAGGAGCTGTAAAATAACTTACATCGTCGCCCGGAGAAAAAACAGGAAGCTTTATAATCGTAAAAGTATATCCAGTATCGTCGTTCCGCTCAATTCGGGAAAGCTCGTCCGGGTCAAGAATATCAAGCATATTTTCAGAGTCGATTCCGTAAGTTTCTTCAAGCTCGCGGATGTCGTCTCTTGTAACAGATCTTGCGTCAACCCAAGTGTTCATTTCCGGGACGAGCTCTTCTTTTTCCTTGCTTACAAGTTTTCCGTTTTCCTGCTGCCAATATGTAATCATAGCAAATCCCCGCTAAAAGGCAGCTCCCAAAATTCTATGCAAGCAAAACTGAAACTGCCATAATTTTTTCTAATCCACGTTGATAACAACTGCCACTATCCATAACCGACTCTATTTTAGTTTGAAGGCAAATTTTTTACAATCTTTATGATGTAAAGCTCAACGTATCTTTTTAAAGCCGGATGATTTTTTATTTTCATCATGCTTGGAGTGTCAACCAAAGATTCTGCAAGCCGCCGGATTCGCTCCGCATTGAAAGTGTCGGCCTTTAAAGTGCGCAGAACTTTTCTAAAATAATCGCGGATTAATGAATTTACATCTTCGCCAAGATTTTCGTAATTCTGCTTTCCGATTCTGTCGTTCCATTCGTGCATATAGCCTTTTAGCTCGCGGTCCAAAGTGCTGCTTTCTGGAACAAATTCCTTTTCAATTTCAACAGCAAGTTTTCTTAATTCCCTGCGCCTTGTGTTTTTTGGATCTATGCTGTCATCTTCGTCGCGTCGTTTCAGAATTTCGCTTTCTTTTTCTTTAAGTTCATTTTGGATTTTTAAAGCTGCAGAAGCGTCTTTTCTTGTTTTTGGCTTAGGCTTTTTAAACAAAAGCTTCATTATGAATGAAACAATCGGCATTGCATACCAGAACGGAAGTCTCAGCTTTGCATCCGCAAGAAGTTCCTGCCGGCTAAGCATAAGAAGCTCACTGTAAGAAATAAGAGAATCGTTTCTGAACAAAGTTATATGCCCCGGCGTCTGGTCTTCAAAAGCGACAACCGGCAAAAATGAAGCGTTCAAAAGAGCCGAAAGCACAGGTTCAATAGAAGAAACTTCGCGTTCAAGGCATCTTTCAAAAGCTGCGTTTTCTTTCATTTCCGGCAAAACTTCATATTCCCTAAGATTGTTGTACCAGCTTTTTATAAGAGCTTCTCGCACCAAAATGCGCACATCGTTTGCAAGCCTGATTATGAGCGGAATTACACGTTCCTTGAAAATATAATATCCATTTCCGTCGTTCACTTTAAAAATCAAAAGCTCCGGCATCTGGTTTCCAATTGATTCCTGAGTTTTCGCCTTTAAATGGTTCATCAGCTGCTCTTCTTTGTACTGCCCCAAAAGCGGAATTCCAGTTTTATCCTTCATTTTTCTGATGTCATTCAGATTGTAATAATATGGAGGATTTTTCATAAGAATATCCAGCTGTTCAAACGCCGCCTGTGCCTGCAATTTTTCCGCGGCTTTGGATTTGTAATAAGAAGTCGCGATTTCAATTATAGCAACTGACTGCAAAATCGTAATATCTTCCGGCGCAAAATCTTTGAGCTTTGTGTAATCTTGCTTTATAAAATAACAGAGCTGGCTCCAGTAATAAAAGTTGTCTCCTGTGTTCTTTAAAATATCAAGAACAGTCGACGGATTCGCGCAGAACTGATTGAAAAATGTTTTTATAGAAAGTTCTTTTCCGGGATTTGAAATTGAAAGCTTTTTCAAAAAATAATCATGCGACTCTTCCTTGTGCATAAGCTCCTGAAGTTTTTTCAGCGCAAGGTTTATAAGATTCGTAATCGGAAAAGAAGACGGATAAATCAGCGAAGGAACTGTCTTTGAAAAAACAATGCAGTAAAGAGTTCTGTCGTTAAGCTCTTCCTTGTCCAAGCGTCCGTAAATAATTTCGTCAGCCTGCTTTTTTGTAACAACATCAATTGGAACAATTTTCGGCATGTCATTTATGCTTGGAAACGGAATCGAAATATTCGCATCAATCTGATTAAACAAATCGTTGTATTTTTCAATAAAATACGGAACAACAAAAATGTAGTCTTTATTTCTTATAGAACTGATTACAACCTGACGGTCAGCCACAAGACTATTTATTTCTGACTCAAGCGCAACTTTATAATCGCTGGTGCAGTAGCTTTCAAGCGCTGAATTTTCTTCAATATGATGCTGGGCATATCGGTGAACATAGTCTGCGAACTGTCCGTATTCAAGCATATCTGTTTTCTGCTTGGAACAATTGAATTTTAAAAGTGTCAAAATATTCGAGGTCGTAGCCATGCCGCATATTATATAAAGAAAAACAACAAGAGTAAACAAATAACGCAAATGTAGCAGGTGTTTTTATTTAGAGGAAATTTTTGAAATTTTGAATTTTATTTTTGAAAACAAGGCATTTTTTGTAAAAAATCGGAAATAAATTTAACTGAAATCACGAAAGCAAAAAGCTTCGGAAAAATTATTTTATTTTTATGGAGGATTTTATGAACGCCTTAAATCAAATTATTCTGGAAGGAAATGTTGTCCGTCAGCCAGAAAGAAAAAACTGCAAAAATGGAGCTTCATTCTGCCGGATTCCAATCGCCGTAAACAGAAAGTACAAAGCTAGCGATGGAAACTACGTTGATGAAGTTTCGTACTTTGATGTTGCAACTTTCGGTCAAACTGCTGAACTTTGCGAAAAATGGTGTCCAAAAGGAAGAGGAATTCGCGTAGTCGGAAGGCTCAAGCAGACAACAATGCAAAGTGAAGACGGCAAAAAACGCAGCATCATAGAAATAATCGCCGAACACGTTGACTTTAAGCCGATTCCCAAAAAAACTGAAGAAGAAAAAACTCTTCCCGCTCCTAAAAAATCATCTGGCAAAAAAGCAAAAGAAGAATCTCCTGAAGCTGCGCCTGATGAATTTTGCGAGACTCCAGAAGAAGAGTTAGAATTCTAGCATTTAATCCGAATGTTTAGTTTTGCATTTTAATGTTGACAAATCATGTGCAAATCGCAGATTCCCCGATTCAATCGGGGAATGGCATTTTTTTCAAAAACTATTTTCGCTTTTTATTGTCTTTTGCAGTTTGGGCGTTTCTTGCTTGAGCTGCCTGATAAGCTTCCATTTTTTCAGGATTATAAAATCCATTTTTCCAGTTAAAGCGGGAAGCTCCTTCTATAAATTCATGCTTCTGGATAATTGAAACAAGATTTCTTATGTCGCTCTTTAAAATCTTTGTCTTTGAAAAATCTATAAGCTGATGTGTCCAGCCTTTGCTTTTCAAAGTTTCCATTTTATCCAAAAGGCTGAACGGATATTCCGGCATTACAAACGAACCGTCCGGCGTTGAATTCACTTTAAACCCCATGCCTTCCTTGTCGCTGAAATAAGTAAAGTCATAATCGTCCGGAAGTTTGAATCTCATTCGGAACAAAACAGGATAAGAGAAAACGCTAAGAAGAACACGGGAACGTTCCGCAGAATTTTCAAAAATGGCTTCAAGATTTTTTTCAGAATTTTCCGCAGGAGACTGCAAAGCCATAATATTGCTGTTTTCAAGGAAACTTACAGCCCAGCGGTTAAATGTGTAAAGGTAAGGGCCGGCAATTAAATTCACCTTGTACTTTTTCAGGATATTTATATGCGCAATGTTGTTTACAATAAAAGTTGAATAGCCTTTTTCCACAAGCGCGGAAATAACATTTTCAAATTCCTCGGATTTTCCTTCAGCAAAGAACGGATCAAGCGAAATCACGAGCATTTTTTTGCTGTACGGAAGCAATGGTTTTGCAGGCGAATCCTTATTTAAAAGGTCGTAAGTTGTTTCAGAATTAAGTTCAAGTATAAGCCGCACCGGATGAAGCGAAGAAACAATATGCGCATCCGCCACAGTCGAAACCTGAATATAAAGTCCTTCTGGAAACCAGCTAAGCTCATTTTTTGCAAGAGGAGTAAGATCCAAAATCGGCAAACGTTCCGGGCCAGGCTGTTTTCTAAATTTTGAAAGGTCGGACGGAAGCACTCTTTTGTAACGCTTGGACATAGATTTTGTCTGCAAAAGGTAAACGCTGTCTCCATTGGAAAATCCCGAAGGAATATCAATCCACCTTGAGCCTTTTGCGTCCTCTGAAAGAACACGGATTTTGTGGCTTTCGCGGCCAGTGTCATCTTTTTTATGAAGCCGGATGCTGTCTCCTGGATCAGGACTGTAGTCGCCGCCAGAAATTGTCGCCATTTGAATAGAAAATTCCTGTTTCTTTTCCAAAGAAGATGCATATTGTTCTTTTTCAGAAGCGGAAGCCGGTCTTGTCTGGTTTATTTTTCCAAGGAAAATTCCTGTTCCGCCCGCCTGCTTTGGATTCAAAATTTTTGAGCCAGCAGAATCAACGCCTTCTTCAACAGATTTAAAGCCGTACCAATAATCAGTTTTTGAGCGCGCAAAATCTGTGCTTAAAATTCGCTTTCCTTCCGCAATAGAGCCTTTTTTATCTTCTCGCCAATGATCCATTACATAGCGGTAGGCGGCAGTAACAGCTCCAACATATTCCGCGCTTTTCATTCTGCCTTCAATTTTAAAGCTGTCAACTCCGGCTTCCATAAGTTCCGGGACATGGGAAATAAGCTCCAAATCGCAAGGGGAAAAATAATAGCCGTTCGCAACAGTTCCAGGAATTTCTGCTGAATAAATTCTGCGGCAAGCTTGAGTGCAGACTCCGCGGTTAGCTGATTTTCCGCCAAGATAGCTTGAAAAAAGGCAAAGCCCTGATTCACTTACACAAAGCGCGCCATGGACAAACATTTCAAGTTCGGCATTCGTTTTTGCTTTTATAGCACGGATTTCCTCAAGTCCAAGCTCACGGGCAACAACAACACGCTTTACACCCTGCTTGCACAAAAGATTTGCAGCCGCCGCGCTTTCCACATTCATCTGTGTTGACGCATGAAGCTCCAAGTCCGGGAAAAATTCCTGGCACATTCTTATTACACCAAAATCCTGAACAATTATTCCGTCCGGTCCGATTTTATTTAAATATGAAAGAAATCTATAAAGACGTTCTGTTTCGTTTTCTTCACAAACAGTATTTACAGTTACATAAATTTTTTTGCCAAGCCGATGCACGCTTTGAACAGCAGCTTCAAACTGATTCCAGGCAAAATTTGAAGATCTAAGCCTTGCATTAAAACTCTTCAAACCCATGTAAACTGCATCCGCGCCTTCGCCTATAGCAGCATCAAGCGCCTCAATATTTCCCGCAGGAGCTAATAATTCTGTCATTTTTTCAGTATACAAGTTTTCTTTAAGTTTGTCATTGCAAGTCAACCGCCTTGAATAAGCTCGTTTATTTAGGTATATTTTCCGCATGGGGAATCGAAACTTTTTTAAGGACTTGCTTAATTCATTCTTTGGAGGAAACAGTCCAGAGGCCGCAAAAAAACGCGCCTTAAAAAACATTGCAAAAAGCCTTTCTAAGACTAAATATCATTTTTACAAGACTTCTTCTAACGAAATAGATCCAAGCTTTGCAAAATTCTTCTATGAAATATATAAAGCAATTTCGCCAGCACAGGCAATGGTTCAGTCTATAAATCCAAAAGCATTCAAGCGGATTGTAATCGACAATTCTCTTTCGGACAAGCAGCTGGAATCTCTGGGAAATATTTCGGAGCTTGCAATTATAGACGCCGCAAAGAAAAAGCCGCTAAAAGAAGTTTTTGAGCAGACAAAACTTTACGTGGACGCATTTTCCGCAGAATTCGACAGCAACAAAATTTCTGCAATCGACGGAGTTTACACAAAACTCATGGGCTTTGTAAATTTCGTGCAGTTTGATTATTTCTTTATGCTCAAAAAATTCGACAGCGCGCTCAAAGAACACAACTTTTCAAATCCGCCAAAATTCATGCCTATAAGCGGAACTTATGTTCTTGAAGACTTGAAAAATTTCATGGATGTCGCCTGGTCGCTTCCGTTTGATTCCTCTTGGGACGACGTTTTCAAACTGATAAAAAAAGTAAAAGGCGCAGATCCAATTTCTCCGGGCGTTTGGAAAAAAATCCTTGCAAGAATCCGCTATTTAAAAGAAAACAAAATTGTGGAAATGCTCATTCAGCTTATTTCCGAAGATCCGTCTTACAATGAAGTTTATGCAGCAAAAGATTTGTATATCGTTGACGATTTTATCACGGAAGTAAAAAAGCAGGTAGAAAACACTTTGACTGCTCTAAAAGAAAAGCAGACAGAAGGAAAAATAGAAGTTCTGCTGAACCAAATTTTTGGAACAACCCAGATAGAAAAACTAAAATTTTATACAGAAGCAGGAAGCGCGCCTTTTGAACGCAAGGAAATCGGAAAGTTTGAATACTGCGAGCCTCTTGCATATCTAAAGAAATTTATTCTCGACTACGTAAAAAAAGATGTAAAGGAACTTTCTGACATTCTTCTTGTCCGCGGTGAATGGGCAAGCCAGCAACTGGCAAATCCAATGAGCGAGGCTTTCCATCAGCTTGTTGAAAACGCAGACAAAATCATAGCTTTGGATAACAGCCTTGACGACAGCGTTGATCTTGGCTTAAAAATGAAAACTCATCTTCCACGTACAGAACGCGATAAAGAATCAAGAAACATCATTCATTCAACACTGAATTTTGTAAACACATCCGCCGCAAGAATCATTCTTGATTCTGTGAATCTTTTCATCACTTATGGAAGAAACCTTAAAATGGTTCTCGAAGACTGCATAAAACCGCATCCAACTTTAATAAGAAACTGGAAAGACATAGATCATTTTGCAGAAGGAAAACTCAAGCAGATGTGCATCGGTGTATACAAAGAAATTTTTTCTTTCGTTTCCCTTATGCAGAATTTCCATATTGAAGTAAACGAAGACGCTTAAAAAGCACGGAGCATCTATGACTTACACAACAAATCTTACAGTTCGTTCTTACGAATGCGACAGCTACAGCCATGTAAACAATGCGGTTTACCTGAACTATCTAGAAACTGCACGCATGGATTATCTGCACCAGATTGGATTCAACTACAAGGGAATTGTAGAAGCCGGCTATTATCTTTACGTAACGCACATTGATATTTTTTACAAGAATTCAGCATTTCTTGATGACAAGCTTATAATCGAAACAACTCCTGTAAAACTTGGAGCTGTAAGCGGAACTTTTCATCAGACTATAAAAAAAGAAGACGGACATATTTGCGCAGAAGCTGATGTAACTTGGGCTTCTGTAAAAAACAATTCGCCTGCCCGTCTCCCAAAAGAATTTATCGTGGACGGACTTCGCCCATAAAATTTATTTTAAAACAGACTCAACTAAAGCCTTTAAGTCCGGATCTTGCTTTACTGATGAAGTTTCAAGATTTTCTTTTATTGTAAAGATTCCGTTCTGCTCAACAATCGCCTTAGTCATATTTTTTGTCCTTAATGATGATTTTGTAATTTTTGAAAGAAGTCCTGAAGTGCAAGCATTGTTTTTATTTGTCATTTCAAGAGCTTTTTTCATAAGTCCATGCTCTGAAGAAGAGGAAGATTTACAGATTTTTTGTTCTTTTTCAAATTCCGGCATTTTCTTTTAGAGTCCTGAACTTATAAATTTTCGACATAAGGATAAAAAAGTTTAGCACATTTATTTTCTGAAAATTCCAAAGAAAAATCAAGCGTAAAGTTAGCATAGTGCAAAAATTAAGCCGCACTTTCATTTGTTTATTTTAAAATGTATAATAAATTTTATGATTGAAATACAGCAAGAGCAAGAACGCAAAGTAAAATGCCTTTTAGTCGGCGCGCCAGATAAAAAAAACGGAAATCCAGAGCCAAAGGAACTGCAAAATTTAGTGCAAACGCTGGACATGGAAACCGCCGGAACAATCGTGCTTACGCGCATAGAGCCGACTCCCGCTTACGGAATGGGAACTGGAAAAGCGCAGGAAATTGTGGACAAGGCAAAGGAAGTTTTTGCGGACTGCATAATTTTTGACTGGGAAATAGATCCGTCCAAGCAGCGCAACTGGGAAAAACTTGCCAATATGCCGGTCTTTGACAGAAACGAAGTAATAATAAGAATTTTTGATTCACGCGCACAGACAAAAGAAGCAAGCCTTCAAGTTGAACTTGCAAAGCTCCAGTATTCGCTTCCAAGACTAAGCCACACTTACGGAGACATGGCGCGGCAAAGAGGCGGCTCATTCGGAAACAAAGGCAGCGGCGAAACCCAGCTGGAACTTGACCGCCGTCAAATAGAAGACAAAATTGTTCAGATAAAAAAAGAACTTGCGCAAGTCGCAATAAACAGGAACATTCAGCGCAAGCAAAGGGAACGAACAGCAACCGCAACTTGCTCTTTGGTTGGCTACACAAACGCCGGAAAATCAAGCCTGCTAAATGCGCTAACAGGGGCAGACGTTCTTGTAGAGAACAAGCTTTTTGCAACGCTGGATCCAACCACAAGAAAATTCGCGCTTTCAGAGGCATCATCTGTTTTAATGACGGACACCGTCGGATTTATTTCAAATCTTCCGCATACTTTAATCGACGCATTCAAATCCACGCTGGAAGAAACTTCGCTTTCCGATTTTCTTTTGATTGTAGTTGACGCTTCTGATCCTGACTGTGAAAAGCAATATCAGCAAGTGCAGAAAGTTTTAAAGGAAATCCACGCTGAAAAAATTCCTCAAGCAATCATTCTGAACAAGTTCGATCTTGTAAAAGAAAATTTCATCACTGTTTCCCAGCTGAACAAAGCATTTCCAAACGCAATCCATGCAAGTGCAAAAACAGAACTCGGTTTTGAAGAAATAATTTCTGTGCTTACAGAAAATCTTCTTGGCAAGGAGCGGAAATTTAAAATCCCAATGGAAAGAGCTGGCTTGGTTGAGCTTGCAAGAAAAAACGGAACAATCGAAAAAGAAGAATGGCTTGAAAATTTCATCGAGCTGGCTGCAAGAATTCCTGGAGCATTCGATGAAAACGGCAACGCAACAACCCGAACACTTTCTTTGCTAAAGGAATTTATTGTATGAATCTGAATAAACTGAACAAAATTCTTCTTGCACTAGCAGCCGCAATTGTCCTTACAATAATAATTGTTACAATCGCCTTTTATATATTCGCAAAAGAAAATCCTGCAATCGCATACAGAAAATCAGATCCAAGCCCAAAGAAAATCACAAACTTGAATGCAGGAAAGGGAAAAAGCATGGACGCATTCACGGACATCGGGCAGCTGCGCATTTTCACAAAACAAAACTCAGAAAAAGACGAGCAAGCTGTAATCGTAGTTTCTCCGTGGTTTTCGTATCCTGCGGAAGACAAGGCTTTGTTTGAAGAACTTTCGCTAAAGGAACGGCAGATAAAATCGATTTTCACAAATTATTTTTCAGCTCTCACATTCAGCCAAATCAGGGCAAAAGGTGAAAATTTAATAAAAGAAGAACTGCTTCAAAAAATAAACGAAAATCTTGTAATGGGGCAAATCCGCGCGGTTTATTTCAATGATTACATCTTTATAGAGTAAAAAATATTCTCTTTACAGAAAATTTGCAAACAAATTTTATCCTTGTTTGTCCATTTCCATGTTGCAAAGCTCGTCGCAAATTTCGTTGTACTTTACGCCTGCATGACCTTTAACCCATTTCCATTCAATATCAAGGAGATTGTAAACTGAATCAAGCTGAACCCACAAATCCTTGTTCAGAACAGGTTTCTTTGCGGAAGTTTTCCAGCCGTTCTTTTTCCAGTTTTGAATCCAAGAAGTTATTCCGTTTTTTACATACTGGCTGTCTGAATAAACTGAAATATGCTGATTTTTCCAAAGCTCATTTTCAGCAATTGAATTCAGCGCGCTTATTGCCGCCATCAGCTCCATGCGGTTGTTTGTTGTAAGTTTTTCTCCGCCGGAAAATTTGTATTCTTTTTCGCCGTCAATGATAACGCAGCCCCAGCCGCCGCAGCCAGGATTTCCGCGGCAACCGCCATCAGTATAAACAACAATGCCTGAATTATTTTCCATTAAAATTTTCCTTCACCTTTTTATTCCGCAAGAATCCACTTTAAATTTCCTGCCGCTGATTTTATTCCGTTGACCAGCCCGATAAAAAATAAAATGCCGAGCAAAAAGCTCCACCTGCCGACTGTTGTAAATCCCAAGAAGCAGAACAAAATTTGAATTACGCTTAGGAAAAATCCTATTACAGAAAAGCCTTTTTTGTTCTCTGAATTTTTTGAAGAATAAGTGTAAGTGTACTGATAATTTCTATTGTTGAAAAAATCCGCAAAAGGATCGCCTTGATAAAATCCGCCGTTCTGCTGAAAATTTTCAGAAAAGCCGTTCATGTTGTACTGGTCATACTGGCGGCGTTTTATTTCATCGCCTAAAACAGAATAAGCTTCGTTTATCTTTTTAAAATTTTCTTCCGCAGATTTATCGCCCGGATTTCTGTCTGGATGAAATTTAAATGCTAAATTTCTATATGCTTTTTTGATTTCTTCCGCAGAGGCATTTTTTTCAACATTCAAAACTTTATACAAATCTTCCATATCAGCAAACAACTCTTAAAATTAAACTTACTAAAATCCAGTAAATAAATCAATTGAAAAAATCTAATTTTTTATTATTACCCAAGTCGCTCCAGAACCGCCGTGATTTCTATCTGGATGACCGGAAGTTCCAAGCCGCTTGTCCTGCTCAATAAAAAGTCGCACAACCTGTCCAAGAACTGGATCTGTGCCATGGCTATGATTTCCTTTTCCGTGGATGATAAGAATTTTCTTGAGCTTTCGAATGTAGCAGCTGTCAACAAAAATTTTAAGTTTGTCCCAGGCTTCTTCTCTTGTAAGCTGATGCAAATCTATTGTAGCCTCTGGAGCAAGCGTCTTTAGATAATTTATATCATTCAGTTTTTCCTGACGTGCATTTTCTTCAAACGCCTTGTCTTTGTCTACCGTGCCATATCGCCTAAGCCAAAGCTCCATAGGATTTATGCGCTTCTTGTTATCCTGCTCCATAATCTGCTCGTAAGAATAACCTTGGCGTGCAGCTTCTTTTTCTTCTTTTGTGGGCGCATTTGCTTTTTTGCGGCAGACTTGCGGCCCTTTATTTTTTTGAACAGGCTTCTTCTGGATAGAATCCCACTGCGACAAAATATCACCAAAATCCATTTTTAAATTCCTTGCTATTTTATTAGATAAACATTTTCCGCAGAAACCCAGCCGTAAGTATCATTGTGCCTTATGTACATCCAACCGCCCGCAGTTCTTATTATAGAAACAACACTTCCAGCCTGAATGGTTACACCTGTTGGAGCTGTTTTTTCTGGAATTGGACTCATTGATCCGCCTGCATAAATTCCGCGGGAACTGAACAAATGGCATCCGTAAATTGACAAGAAAACCGCAAGCGTTACAAATATAGAAACAAAAATTGCACACGTTTTTTTCCGCTTGAAAATAAAAAGCACAACTGAAACAGCCAGCAAAATAAAAACAGCAAAAAACATCATGCCAAAGAAAACAACGCTCGGTTCAACTCCAGACGGAGAAAGTCCAACAGAAAGCTCAATTTGTCTTCGTTCTTTAAATGCTGAATTAAAAAATGGAATTGAATGCCGTTCCTTTTTATGAAGCTCAATCAAATTTAAAATGTCGTAATTTTTGGCTTCCGGCTTGGAAACATTTTTATCATAATTTGAAGGCTCTATAAAAGCATAGGCAAAAGGACTTTCCTGCTTTTGCTCGTTGACTGCTGATTTTTTTTCATGAACTTTAAAAGCAATAGGCGGACATTTCACATCGCTGATTGTTCCGTTATACGAAACTGCTGTAACAAAAATTTCAGGAAGAGTCCAGTTTCCAGATTTTAAAGGCTGCCAGTCAAACACAGCAACGGGCTTGAATTCCGTAGAAAAAGAATCTTCATTGAAAAAATTGAATTCCCGGAGTTTTTTAAATACAGAATCTTCTGGAATATTCCAAAAAATATTTTTTACAGAATTCGCATATTTCACATTCACGGTAAAAATAATGTGCTGGCCTTCATAAGCTTCAGCAGTTTTTCCTCTTGAAGAAATATTCAGATTATTGAAAGAAACTGAAACCTGCGGATTTATAAATTTTGGATTTTCAAAAACTTCAACAGGATTAAATGGAATCTGATAAAAGCTTCCGTTTATAACAAGATCGATTGGACTGATTTTATAAAATCCGGTTTTTAAAAATTTCATCCAGATTGTAATTCTTGTTCCTGCTGAATATTTTTCGTTCTGTCCGTTTCCGCTTTTAATCATAACAGTTTCTTTTTTTGAAGAAACAAAACTTACATTATGCGGAAGAGAATTCACTGCAAGCTGAATGCTGTCTGGAGTAACGCCTTCTATTTCAACATAAAATGAGTTGTCTGTTTCTGTAAATAAAGTTTCCTGATTTTGCCTGAACCGCAAGCTCCATAAATAGTTCCATGAAACTGGCTTTGCAAAAACAGAAAATGCCTGCGCAAAAAACAAAACAAAAATTAATAATCGCGGGAAGTCCGTTCTGAATCTTTTTGCATATTTTTCCATTGCTGTCTTTCATCCTCCCGAATTATAGAATAAAGAGCATTTTGAATATTCTGCTCTTCTTTATTTTCCGACAAAGGCACAAGTTCCTGCGCTGCGTCTCTTGAATGCTCTGAATTTTCCCTTAGAGAAAGCTCAAGATTGATTTTTGCGTTTATGCTTGTACTGTCTATTAAAATAGCTTTTTTAAAAAAATCAGTTGCGGCTTTATAATCTCCGTTGCGATGCGCAATTATTCCAGAGTTATAAAGAATTGCAAATTTTATTTTATCTGGAGCGCTTTCATACACTTGCGAAAATCTTTTTAATGCGGCGTCAGTTTCACCTTGCATAAGGTAAGTTGAGCCAAGCCCAAAAACCGCATATTGCTCAACAAGGAAGTCTCCGCGGACTTCTGCATTTGAGGCTGTTTCCAAAAAATCTCCGACTGCATTTTGATAATCCTGTTTAGACCAGTCAAGTTTTCCTTCAAAAATTCTCATGCCATCATAAAAGCGCGGTGAACATCCTGTAAACAAAAAAACAAGAGAAGCTGCGGAAACTGATGAAATCAATTTTTTCTTTCCGCCTGCAATATCAAGCTCACCAAAAATAATCGAAGCAAGGAAAAATAAAATTGCAAGCGAAATAAAAAGTCCGTAACGCTGCGTGTTCTGAACCTCGTAAGAAACCGACGGCAACGAACCGTTAAGGTCAAGCATTTTTAAAATTGCAGCGGCAGATCCCATTTCCGAAGCATCGATGTAAACAACAGAAGGCGCAGAGTTATTTCTTTTGGATGAAATAAATTTCTCTTTTAAAGACAAAATCATTTTTTCAACACTGCCGGATCTTAAAGCTGTTTTTACTTTTGTAATTCCGTCGCCTGCAAAAATTTCACTTTCACGCTCAGAACCGAATCCAATAATCACAACTGGAATTCCAGCTTTTAAACACTCAGAAAGAGAAGTCTGAAGGCTGCTGTCAGTTTCCTCGCAGTCGGTAAAAAGCCAGATAAACGAAGCTGCGGAAGATTGCTCTGGAAACGAAGAAAGCGCGGATTTTATTCCATTGCCAAGGCTCGTTCCCTCGGAAGTCATAAGCAAGGGCGAAAGATTTTCTATTAAACTTCTTACGCTCTGAAAATCTTCTGTAAGCGGAACTGCAATAATTCCATCTCCCTTCGCAAGAACAGCAGAAACCGCGCATCCGTTCATTCTGTCCAAAAGCTCACTTGCATAACTTGAAACTGCTTGAAGCCTTGAAATTCCGCCGGGCGCATCTTTTGCTTCCATGCTATAAGAAATGTCAAACACAAGAGACACGGCTTTTCCATTTTTCTGGACAGGCACAGAATCCGTTCCAAATGAAATTCCTGCAAGCGCAAGAACAACACAAATTCCGCTTAAAAATCTAAAAAAAGTTCTGCTCCAAAAACAAACTGAAATTCTAAAAGAGCCATTTTTAAATTCAAAAACTTTTCCGCAGATATTTTTTCTTAAGCGAAGATAACGCGCCACAACAAAAACAAGCGCAAAGGCAAGAGGAATAAAAAGATAAAACATAAATGGATTTTCAACAGAAAAATTCATAAAGTCTCCTGCAGAAGAAATCTGCGCACAATCCAGGCAAGGCAAGCCAAAACAACAGCAGCAATCAAAAATTGTCTGTAATAAAATATATCCTGATTTTTTATGTAATAGCTTTGCGCAACATTTTCATTTTTTGAAATTGAAGAAACAGCTTGCGACAATGCGGAAAGAGATTCAATCTCAAAAAATTTTCCATTTCCCTCTGACGCAATCCGTGCAATTGAAGATGTGTCAAATTTTGATTCAAGATAGCCTGAATAAATTTTATTTGACTTTGGATCTACGTAATCAATTGGAACAACGCCCCTTGTTCCCACGCCAAGAATGTAAAGCGAAATATCTTTGTTCACGGCAAGACGAGCCGCAGTATGAGGATGAACCGTGCCTGAATTGTTTTCTCCGTCAGTGATAAGGACAATGCTCTTTTTTGGCGACTTTGATTTTTCAAGATGATAAATTGCGCAGCTAAGACCTGTTCCAATAGCAGTTCCGTCTCCAAGTTCCCCGACACTTACAGTTTTTAGCCGGTTCAAAAAGAATTTTCTGTCCATTGTAGGAGGAACTAAAACAGCAGCATTTTCAGCCATTACAACAAGCCCAAGTTCCGCGCCGCCATTCATTTCCACCATTGAAACAATGGAATTTTTTGCGGCTTCAAGACGGCTTTGTGAACCAATATCTTTTGCCGCCATTGAAGGGCTCACATCCAAAACAAAAACAACTGACGCGCCTTTTGAAGAATAAACTTTTTGCTGAAGATGAAAGACAGGATCCGCATATGCAAAAACAAGACAAATATAAAACAAGACGCAAACCGCTCTTCCAAAAACAGAAAGAAATTTCCTTGCATTTCCTTTCCACTTAAAATTGCTTCCATTCCAGTCGCTTAAATTCAAAGGCAAAGAAAGCCGTGAAAAAATTTTTATATAGCGCAAAATATAAAGCACCGGAATCAAAAGCAAAAGAAAAAATGCCGGAGGATTTTCAAATTCAAACACTTTTTTCTCCTATTCCCCTTTTTCTAGCAAATCAATTATCTTGCAAGTTTCCACAACCATTGACTTTTTTTCACCTTTTACAAATAAAGCCTGATGACTTTCCGCTGGCAAAAGCTTAGAATCAATTGAACCGCTTGCAAACCGAATGTAGTCAGTGCGCACAAAAAAACATGAAAGAGATTCAATTGCTTCGGACACTTTTTCTCCTGCAAGACCGTTCATTATATAAAATATTTTTGCGCCGACATTTTTTCCAGGCACAGAACAAAATGAAACTGCAAATCTAAATTCCAAATACTCGCGGATTGCAAGCTGCCATTTTTCGCAAAAGTCTTTGTCGTCAATTTTCTTTTTTAAAAGCGCAGAAAGTTTTTTCTTTGTCCGTTTTGCATTTCTGTAAAGTTCAAACTGTTCTCTTAAAAATTTCAGTTTTTTCAAAATATGCGGAAGCCTTATCAGAACAATGCAAGATAATGAAAATAATCCGGCGACTAAAAAGCCTGCAATCCACAAAAAATAATTTGTGTTAGGAAGCAAAAGAGGAGCTTGCGGAGACTTTAAATTATTTACTTCAAGTTTTTCTACAAGCGAAAGAATTGTAACCGGCGCAAGCTGAATTCTAAAATCAACATTTTCCTGCGCATTTTTTTTTTGTCCGCTGCAAAATTTTTCCAAGCTGAATTCTTTAAATTTTATTGTTCCAGTTTTCCATGGAATTATCGTTATGCAAAGATTGTAATTTACGCCGTTTCTAACAAGAATTGATTTTATAACAAGGCAATCGTCCGGGTTTTCTAAAAAATCATTTGAAGAAAGATTTAGCGAAAGCACTTCATCTTTTATCATTGACGGATCTGCAAAAGAAAAAAAATCCACAGGTGTTCTAAATGAATATTGAATCTGTCCACTGTCGCCAATGAAGACATCGCGCGGAACCATAACTTGCGTTCCAAAAGACGATGCGTTTTCATTTGAATTCTGAGCAGTTAAAAACTGAATAAAAAAGCACAAGCCAAAAACAAAGCAAAGATTTTTTTTCATGCCATTTTCCTAAAACGAATGTCTGTGCCTGCTGCTGAAAAATTTTATAAGTTCTGCGGCAGGATCTTGAACAGTGCTTATAAACAAAGGAATTCCTCCGTGGCGCGCGCATTCCTTAAACCAGTTTTCATTGCGCTGTTCATTTTCTTCTCTCCACCCACGGATAAATTTCTGGCTTGAAGTCGGAAGAACAGCTTCGTATCCTGTTTCTGGATCTGAAAAAAGAACAGAGCCAACAGAAGGAATATTGTCATCAGAAGAATCAACAATCTTTATTGCAATAACATCATTTTTTTGGCAAAGACGTGCAAAAGAAGCCTGCCATTCCGCAGCCCTAAAATCAGAAATAACAAAAACAAGACTTCTTTTCTTTAAAAGTTTTTCTGCTCCTCTAAGCGCACAGTCAAGAACAGAACCAGGCTTTTGTTTTTTCCTATCAAGTTCAAAGTGAGACAGAAGCATTAGCGAATGTTTTTTTCCAGATTCCGGGGAACAAAAAAATTCAAGCTCGCCGTCAAAAACAACCGCTCCAACAGGACTGGAATTATAAAATGAAGCAAGCGTCAAAAGAGAAGCGCACTCCATTGCTTTTTCAAGTTTTGTCTGCTGGCTTGTTCCCACGCACATGGAAAGAGAAGCGTCGGCAACTATAAAGACATCAAGTTCACGCTCTTCTTCAAAAACTTTTACAAAGGGCTTTCCCATTCTTGCCGTAACATTCCAATCGATTGCGCGCACATCATCACCGCGAAGATATTCACGGACTCCGCTGAATTCAATTCCTCGTCCACGGTAAAGCGAACGGAATGAACCGCTTTTCATTTTTTCAGCAAGAGAAAGAGAAGACAAATGCAAAAGGGAAGCACGGCGGCTTATGTCGTTTCTCATGGAACTGGCATCAAGTCTATGATTTTTGAAATCAAGCTGTCCGCAGAAATATTATCCGCAGCAGCTTCATAATTCAAAACAAGCCTGTGCCTTAAAACCGGCTTTGCAACAGCCTGAACATCTTCCGCAAGAACAAAGCTTCTGTTTTCAAAAAGCGCATGAACTTTTGCACATCTTAAAAGAGCAATTCCCGCGCGAGGAGAAACTCCAAATGAAATGTAACGCTGAATGTCATTTCGGCGGTTCATTTTTAATGCGACATCGGCTCTTGTAAAGTTCACAATCGAAACTATGTAGGCAAGCATTTTGTCGGCAACAGTAACAGCGTCCACAGCATCCCGGCATTTTTGAAGAGCAGCCGCGGAAAAAACTTTGTTCACGGGAATTTCATCTGCCCTGCCTTCCGACTTTATAATTGAAATCTCTTCTTCCGGCGTAGGATATGAAATAAGAAGCTTAAGCAAAAAACGGTCAAGCTCAGCTTCTGGAAGACTATAAGTTCCTTCCTGCTCAATCGGATTTTGTGTGGCAAGAACAAAAAACGGCTCGTTCAACTTGTAAGTAGTTTCGCCGATTGTAACCTGATGCTCAGCCATAGCCTCAAGCAGAGCAGACTGAACTTTTGCCGGCGCACGGTTTATTTCATCCGCAAGAACAAGATTTGAAAACACAGGTCCTTTCCTAACAGAAAATTTTCCAGTGCCCTGCTCATAAATAAGTGTTCCGCTAACATCAGCAGGAAGAAGATCCGGCGTAAACTGAATTCTTTTATATTCAAGTCCTGAAACATCAGCAAAAGTTTTTACCGCCAATGTTTTTGCAAGCCCCGGAACGCCTTCAAGAAGAACATGTCCGCCTGCAATAAGAGCCGTGATAATTCCGTCCACAACATCTTTCTGACCAACAACGCGCTTTGCAACTTCCGCGCGGCATTTATTTATATAATCAAAACATTCATCAAGTTCAGCTTTTGTAACAACTTTCATTTGAACCCCAACTTTTCCTTTTTGCAACAATTATATCTATAAAACTATTCCATGTAAACTTCACCATAAGTATGAAAACCGGAATCAATTATAACATCGTCCATGTTGCTTTTTGTAACAAGCACAGGCTTTAAAAGAATCGCAGGAATTTCTGCAAACTTATTGTCGATTGATTTTAAATTAGAAAGCGATTGGATTTTTTCTCCGCGTGCAACTCTCACTGAAATTTCAGCGGCGGTTCTGGCAAGATCCACAATCGGCTTGTAAACAGTAAAGTCTTGAAGTCCGCGTACAATATTTTGGCAAGCGGCAATGTCAGCGTCTTGCCCGCAAATTGGAATATGCTTATCCGGATAGTAAGCCTGCAAAACAGAAATCACGCTATCCGCAACCGCATCGTTTCCGCAGATAATCGCACCCGGAATTTTTCCGCTTGTAATCACGTCAAGCATTTTCTGCCGGGACAAATCATAGTTCCAGTCCTGAGTGTAAAAAATTTCATTTATAACCGGCAAGGAAGTTTTTATAGTTCCGCTAAGTCCGCGCGAAAGCATTTCCATGTTGTAATCTTCCTGCGGTCCCAAAATGCAAAGCCAGTTTCGCAAAGGCGCAATATGCTGAAGTTCTTTTCCCATAATCACGCCGACTTGTCCAGAATCAATCGTAATGTACAAATCAATTTTTGTGTTCAAAATCAGGCGGTCGTAAGCAATGACAGGAATATTTTTTGCGCGGATTTTTTCAATTTCATCTTTAAGAGAATCTGCGACTTTTGCAAGAACAACAACCACATCCACATTTTTATCCAGAAGATACATGAGCTGCTTTTTCTGAACTTCAACATTGTTGCCCGCATTCTGAACAATAACATCCGCATCAAAATCTCTTGCACGCGCCATAAAAACATCCAAATCCCTCTGCCACCGTTCAATTGCAAGAGTGTCTATAGAAAATCCGATTGTAGTTTTCTTTTCATCCACAAAAGAATTTTGCTTCTGCACAGAAAAAGTTCTCTTGCTCTTTGCGCATCCGGAAAAAATAAATGCAAGCAAAACCGCCAAAACTAAAAAAGTTTTTTTCATAAGGACTCCGAATTTCTATTTGTGTTTCTAAAATCACTAGGCGAAATTCCAAACTTGTTCTTAAAAATTCTGCTGAAATAATTCTGATCGTTGTAGCCAATTTCCGCAGAAATTTCTTTTATAGAAAGCTCGGTTTCACAAAGCATGAGCCGACCTTTTTCCAGCCGCCTGTCCGTTACATAGTTTATAAAAGTTTCGCCGGTTTCTTCTTTAAAAAGTTTACTCAAATAAAAAGAACTTACACCTGCAAAAGAAGCCACATCATCAAGTGAAAAATTTTCTGCAATATGTTCCTGAATATATCCAAAGACTTTTTTTACAAGCGGATTTTCCCTTTCATCTTTTGAACTGCAAATAAAAGCCGTGCACTCGGAAAGCCTGTTCTTAAAAAAATTCAAAAGCTCCGCCTTGGAGTCAATATTGTTCAAGTCAGAAAAAATATTTTCAAACGCAGCATTTTTCCAGGAAGAACCTGCAGACTTTGCGGAATTCTTTGCTCCAATCAAAATTTCAAAAATGTTTCCTTTTATTTTATCCAACGGAAAATTCTGCTCGTAAAGCTCCGCCAAAAACTGAACTCCGCCAGCATCGCCAAGTTTTAAGCGGTTCAAAATGCGCTCGCACAACTCCTGAATTTTTTCATCGCCGCTAGAGGAATTCAAAAGCTCATCTGCAAACAAAAGACCTCCGTCTGGAAAAGTTCTGTTCAAAGCCTGAATCGCATCTTTGCAGCGGACAGAAACTTCTTCAATCTTATCGCAAACATTGCTTATTCCAGCCCTAAGCTTCTGCCCGATTTCCACAGACAAAAGCGTAAATATTTCCCTTGCCGCAGGATGAAAATCATCCTCAAAATTTTCCGCAGATTTTTCCATAGAAACAAACACGGCAACTCTATTTGTCATAAATGATCCAGCCAAGCATTTAAACTTTTGCGAAATAATTTTTCTGATTTTTGCACAAGCTTCGTATATATTTTTTTCAGAACCGGGAATTTCTATGCAGGCAAAAAAATATTCATCAACTTTCATGTTAAAATAGTCAAGATAACTTTTAAAGTCTTCGTTCTTCGCCTTGCTGAAAATGCACGAATAAATAAAATCGCTTTCAATCATCGGGTAGACAATATCCAGTTTTTTCTGAAGCTCCAAATTTCCAGATGCCGTTCCGTTGCGCTCGTCAACAAGATTCATGGCATTGCGCACAGTTTGAATTACAATGTTTCGGTTCACAGGCTTTGTAATATATTTGTACGCCCCAATGTTCATGGCTTCCTGCGCATACTGAAATTTATCAAATGCGCTCAAGACAATAATCACTGCGGAAGGCTTGAGGCTTTTTATACAGCTGATAGCATCAAGTCCGCTCATTCCAGGCATATTTATGTCCATAAAAATTATGTCGATTTTTTCCCGGCTCACAATAGAAACCGCATCGCTTCCAGACAATGCAGAAAACAAATTCACCTGCCCTTCAAAATTTTTTCTGATTATAAACTCAAGCGAGTCAATCATAATCTGCTCGTCATCACAAGTTAAAATATTATACATTTGGAATCCTGATTAAAAATTTCATTTCTGAATTATCTTCAGAAAAAATATCAAAGACATCATCACGGTGAAAATAAATTCTAAGCCGCGAAAAAACATTTATAAGCCCAATACCCGTATGCTCTCCGCCTTTGCCTTCCAAAGAATTTTCCTTTGCAGAAAGAGATTTTATTCCGCCGCTTCTTGCAGCCTTTAAAATTTCTTCACGCATAGCCGAATCAAATTTGCTGCCGTTGTCGCCCACAAGAATTTCAACAAATCCTTCAGATTTCTTTACAGAAAGAAAAACTTTGCCCATGGAATTTTGCAAACCATGCTGAATGCAGTTTTCAACCAGCGGCTGCAAAGTCATTGCAGGAAGCCTCTGCGAAAATTTATGCTGCTCTGGAATATTTTTTACAAACTCAAGCCTTTTTCCAAAACGAACTTTCATAATGTAAACGAAACTGTCCACAAGCCCAAGCTCATCATCAATACTAGCATCTTCTTTTTGCGCAATGTTATATCTAAAAAAGTCCGAAGTCTGCTCAATAAAGAAACAAGTTTTGTCTGCGCCTTCCATCATGGCAAGCTGCGCCCCGGTGTTCAATGTGTTAAACAAAAAATGCGGATTTATCTGGCTCTGAAACGCCTTGAGCTGGGCATCCGCATAAAGAGCCTGCATTTCCATCTGGCGTTCCCTAAGCTCGTTTTCAGTCCTAGCCTTTTCCCAAATTTTGTCTATGTATTCTCTTATGCTGATTATCATTCTGTCAAAAGCGCGGCAAATGTTTCCAATTTCATCATGCGACTTTTTGTTAAAAAGCGGAACATCAAAATCCTGCTGAGCCACACGGAGCGCAACCGAAGAAATTTCCGCAAGAGGCCGGGTGATTTTTCCTATAAGAAGATTCAACAAGGCAAAAATAAAAACAAAGAAAAGCGCAAAGAAAACTGCATAAACTTTAAAAAGCAAATTTATATTGTTTCTGTCCGCAGCGTAAAATTCAGCATTGTTCTGCATATAGAGAATGTTCAGTTTTTGAATTTCCTCCAAAAGAAATCTGTAGCATTCAAGGCTCTGCAAATAAGAATTTCCGCTTGTGCTGTTTGCCCTTCGTTCCGCAACTGCCTTTGAACTATAATATAGAAAAGACTGCGCAAGCTGATTCACAACATATTCTTTTTGGCGCACTTCATTTGTAGAAGGAGAATCCTGCATCGCATCGCAAAGATCTTCAACTCTGGCGGAACTTGCATAGTAAGCGTCAATGCTTTCAAATGTTCTGTATTCAATGTAAAGTTCAAGTGAATTTTCAAGACGAGCCAAATCATTTGCAAACACATTCAGCTCGGAATTTGACTTGTAGGATTCTCCCACGGATTTTAAAACACAATGCTCCATAAGCATTGTAAGTGCAAGGCTCGCGCTCATTATAAGAAAGGCGGCAACTATGCTTGCCATGATTTTCCATCGAAGGCTTTTGTTTTCTGCAAGCTTCATTTTTTTTCTGCCCTCCTTACTTGAAGGTCAGCTGTAATGTAGCTGTTCGCATAGCCTTTGTTTCTGTATTCAAAAAGTTCCGCCATTGCCGTTCTTCCGATTTTGTTAAGATTGAACGAAACAAGCTTGGAAAGAATTCCTTTTTCAAGATACATTGTTACAGTTTCATTTTCACCATAGCCTAAAATTTTTATGCGTCCAGAAGCAGGAGAGGCTGCAACAAGCTGAAGAGCCATAATCGTGTCCTCTTCTGTAAGGCAGACAACGGCGCAGCAGTCTGTTTTTTCATGCAGCAAAACTTCTTCCACACTTTTTCTGTTTTCCTTGAGCGACTTGTCAAACACTTCAAAATTTGAAATTCCTCTGGCTTTGTAATAATCCATTAGGCTGTTTAAAAGATTGCTGTGATTCGGACTTCCTGAAATTCCACTTATAACGATATATGCTTTTCCGCTTGGCTCAAAAAGCTCTTCAGATTCAATGCCGATTCTGCGCCCAAGATTTGAATAGTTGCTTCCGATAAAAGAAATCTGCGGATTTTCTGCAAGATAATGTCCAATTGTTATAACAGGAATTTCTGTGCCGTCAATGCGGCTTACTGATTCAAACGGAAGCGATGAAGGGCTTACATAGGCAATGATTCCGTCCGCATTTACAAACGAACCGTAGTCAATTAAAGACTGAAGCGAAATATTTTCCGCAAGAGAATCCGGAGATTTTAATTCCACCAGCGCGCTATAGTCATGGCTCATGCTTTTTGCGCCTTCAAAAATCTGGTTAAGAAAAACGGAACTGTCAGCCTGCCCCACAACAAGAATATGATAGTTTCTGTCTTCGCCTTCAAATTCCGCGCCATGAGTAGAAATCCCGGAGACAATGCGCATAAGAAAAAAAATTCCCGCCGCAAAAAGAACAGCAAGCGGAATCGCCGCCTTTAGCACAAAACCATTTTTATCTTTCACTGGATTTTTCCCCATAAAGTCAATAAAATAATAACATAGATTGAACAAATATTCGATACAGAAAAAACAAGACATATTTAACAAAAAAAATGAATATGCGGTAAGAAAAAGAAAGCGGTATTTGTCATTATCCTGCCTGACAGGATAATCTGTTGAAATTTTATAATAGATTCCCATGTCGTAGCATGGGAATGACAGTAAATGACTGGTCTTTCTACGGAAAAATCTTCCCGAACGGTAATAAAAGATTTAAATTACCTTTAAAACACATAGATTTTACCGTTCGGGAATGCTATAATTGCCGTTATGATAATAAACTCTATCACCGATATTTCAGAAGCTGTAAAAAAACGCAGAAAATCATTAGGGCTTACCCAGTCTGAATGCGCCGTAATGTGCAATGTTGGAAACCGTTTTTTTTCCGAGCTTGAAAACGGCAAAGAAACTCTTTACATCGGAAAAGTAATAAATTGCCTTCAAATTCTTGGAATAAACATTTATTTGACAAACCGCGAGGATAACGAATGAAGCTGAATGTTTATTTTGGAGAAAAAAAATGCGGTGAATTATTCACTACGGAAAACAGAGGAATTGCATTCAATTATATAGAAGAATATCTTTCATATACAGATTCAAAAGCTATTTCTCTTTCCCTTCCGCTTAAAAAAGGAGAATTTTCGCAGAAAGAATGCCTTCCATTTTTTTCAGGACTGCTTCCAGAAGAATTTACAAGGAAAAGAGTTGCCAATTATCTCCATATTTCAGAACTCAGCGACATTAAGCTCCTTGAAGCCATAGGTCAGGAATGCGCGGGATTTATAACAATTGCAGATGATGATTTTAATCCAAAGAATCTTAAAACTGAATACGAATTAAACAGTTCAAACTATGAAAAACTTTCAGCTGAACGGCTAGAAGAGTTCATTTTGAACATTCCTCAAAGACCTTTTCTAAAAGCTGATGACAAGCTTAGACTTTCTCTTGCCGGTGCACAGGAAAAACTTTCATTGGCATTTTTTGAAAACCAGTGGTATCTGCCTTTAAACGGCGCGCCTTCAACCCATATTTTAAAGCCAACACGAGAAGGAAGCCTTTCCACGCTAGCACAAAATGAATATGACTGTATGCAGCTTGCAAAAAAATGCGGCTTAAATGCGCCGGAATCAAGGCTTGAAAAAATCGCAGGAAAAGATGTTTTTATAGTCCAGCGATATGACCGCATTATAAAGAACGGAAAAATTACAAGGCTTCATCAGGAAGATATGTGCCAAGCCCTTGGAATCATGCCGGAAAACAAATATCAGTCTGACGGCGGACCTGGAATCAAAGAGATTTATGAATTGCTGAAAGTCTATTCCGTTGTGCCGATTATTGATTTACGTTTTTTTATAACTGAAATTCTTTTTAACTACATTATTGGAAACTGCGATGCCCATGCAAAAAACTATTCAATTCTTTATGACCAAAAAGGAAATGCAAGGCTCTCTCCAATTTACGATATTGTTTCTACAAAAGCCTTTCCGTCTTTAACAAAAAAAATGTCAATGAAAATCGGCACGCATTATGACTTGGACAAAATCAACAAAGACGATTTTATTTTACTGGCGCAACAACTAAATATAAATAAAAAAGTTATTTTTGAAATTCTTGAATCCTTGAATGAAAAAATGCATTCATAGACATTTTTCCTTTTCACTGGATTTTTCCCCATAAAGTCAATAAAATAATAACAGTTTTATATCTAAATGTCATTCCCCCGACTTGATCGGGGAATCTACCACATAAGATTATCGGGTCAAGCCCGATAATGACATTAAACTATAAAACTAGAAATTAAGATTACCTCATACTCAGGTGCTTTACTAACTGGAGGATTTTTATGAATACAAAAAAAATTGCGCTTGCATTATTTCCGCTGCTTCTTGCATTTGCTTCCTGCATGAACATGAACGGCTCAAGCGGCAAAGAAGGAGCAATCCGTGTTACTTTGCCAGAAAACGGTTCGCGCGGAGCTACTCAACTTTCAAAAAGCAATCCTTTATATGAAGTAAGCCTTATGCAGGGCGACAAAACACTTAAAACCCTGTCATCGGAATCTACCGGGGGGGGCGATTTTGTATTTGACGAACTAGAACCTGGAACATACAAAATAGTTGTTACAGCAAGACAGCAGGATGGAACATTCCTTGCCCGAAACAGCGCAGAAGTAAAAGTTACAGCCGGCGAAACCCAAAACTGCCCGATTACTCTTATTCTTGCAGGCGATAAAGGAAAAGTATTCAGCTCGAATTATTATGTGCTGCAAGATACAAGCCATGTAGATTTTTTGCAAGCCAACGAAATATCATCTTCAACAACAATATCTAATTCTGGAAATAAAACTACAGGAGCTGAAGACATAGATGGAAACAAGTATTATGCAGAATTTTCTAGCTATAGTTCATCTTCAAGTGTATTTATATATAAAAATAGCACAAGCTCATCATCTGTAGATATAGAAACAAGTAAAGAAAAGTCAAGTGCAATAACAGATTTTCTGTATTATGATACTGTAAATTTAACTCTTTGGGTTGGATTATATTCTTCAAGCGGATTTTATTTTGCAAACAATATAGATAAACTCTTTTATGAAGATGGTTCACAACCCGGAACTGTAACTCTTAATAATCCCTGCACACTTTCAGGGCTTTCAATTTATCCGAATGCAACTTACACAGCATTTGCTGTAAGCGGAACAGAGCTTTACATTGCATATACAAATGACGGAACTTCATATCTTCAGCGTGCCAAAATTGAAGGAGAAAACGATTCCTTTACAATAACAGCAATAGGAAATCCGCAGTCCACACAAGACTTGGGCGTAGACGGCACAATAACAGACATTGTTATCCATTACGATGGCTACGTTTATGCGCTGGTTTCACAGACTGGCTCTCCAAACTTCACAGATATGTATATGGTAAACAACTTAAATAGCGGTTCAACAGCAACGACAGCTTATAGCCGAGGCGCAATAATAAGACTTTATGGCACATCGAATGGATTTAAAGTATCTGCAAAAACTGGCTGGACGGAAGATTCAAGAACTATCGCTTCTTCAAACAAAGATAAAAATACTTTTACGGATGATGAATACAACAATCGCAAGACTTATACATTCTATGATGTAAATGCATATATTCCTGAATATTCAGAAAGAAATTCGCATTTCTATGGTCCGCGCCGCTTTGTTGCCATAAAACCAAAAGAGCTCGCAATAGCAGACTGCGGTGCAAATATAGTCATGCCAGATTATGGAAGCAAAAAAAATGGAAAATTGTTTAAACATAACAGAATTGTAAAAGTAGATTTATATAAATTCGCATTGGAATCAAGTTCTGTAACAGATTTGAATAACATTAGTTTTTCGAATTTAATGTTGAGTGGCTCAATTGAAAGCGTAACAGACTTTACAAATCTTACTGACAGTGAGGAAAAATAATTGCAAAATCAAATATCGAGTTATATAAAATTTGTCATTGCCGTACTTGATACAGCACTCTTTAAGTAATCATAATATATTACGCATTTAGATTTCTAACCGAATTTGCTGCGCAAACATCGCAGGGGCAAGCCCGAAAATGACAGTAAAACTCAAACCCAAACAAGCACACGGCAGCCCTACTGTCGTATGCTTGCAATACCCTCTGCCTAATGCTAGGCAGGCCCCCTTGCGTGTACATATCAGTACCCCTTGCAAAATGTAATTCCGCAAAAGTCCTACTCGCTAAGCCAGTTTACAATATCAACAATGCGAATTCCTTCATAGGAATATTCATCATGCCTTGTCCTTGCAATAATCAACTTAGGATAAGCGTCTTTTATACCCAAAAGAGGAACTGTTTCTCTTTTAAAAGTTTCTTCGCCAGAAATATCATCGCTTACTTGAATATAAATTTTTTCATTACGCTTAATTGCAACAAAATCAATTTCTTTCTTATAAAGCACGCCTGTATAAACTTCATAGCCACGCCGCAGCAATTCTATTGCGACAATATTTTCATATACTCTGCCGTAATCAAAATTTTTTGTTCCCAACTTTGCATATTTAAATGAATGGTCTGCAAGGTAATATTTATCTTGGCTGGACAAATATTTTTTTCCGCGAATATCATAACGGCGAATTTTATAAAAAGCAAAAGCATTGCATAAATAGCTCAAATATGCGCTGATTGTCTTGTTGTTTGTTTTTTCCTGATTTGAAACAAGCGAATTTGCAAGGCTACGAGCGGAAACTTCGCATGAAATATTATCAAGTAAAAAATCGTTCAGTTTTTCAAGCAAGGCAATATTTTTGATTTTATACTTTTGCTTTATATCGCGCACAATCAAAGTATCAAAGACTTCGCTAATATAATCATATTTCGATTTTTCAGAAGGATAAACAAAAGAACCAGCCATGCCTCCTTCCCTCACAAAATTATCAAAAGCCTGATTTTTTTCAACTCTATCAAAATATTTGCAATATTCCTTAAAAGAAAAAGGAAAAACACGGATTTCATAAGTTCTGCCTGTAAAAAGCGTCGCCAAATCACTGGAAAGCAAAAACGCATTTGAGCCAGTTACGTAAATATGAAATTTTTCCGAAGCATGAAGCGAATTGATTGTTTTTTCAAAGCCTTCACAAAGCTGCACTTCATCAATAAAAAGAAAATTTTCACAATTTGAATCAAATTTTCCCTGCACATAAGAATTCAGCGCATGATATTCCGCAAGATTTTCAAAACTTATGTCATTAAAATTTATATGGATAATATTCGCATTTTTCACAGAAACCTTTACATATTCAATAAAAGATTCCATAAGCTTAGATTTGCCAGAACGCCTTATGCCAGTTATTACTTTTATGTCAGGAGTTTGAACAGTTCCTTTTAGCAAATCCAAATATTCTTTTCTTTCCACCAGTTTCATGCTTGAATTATACCTTTTCTATTTCCCAAAATCAATATTTTTTCAATTTTGGGAAGTGAAACGCTATTTCTATTTCCCATTTTTAACGTTTTTTCATTTTTGGGAAATGTAAAAGCAAAGCAAATAAAAAGTTTTTATTGCATTTCAGTAAAAACTTTATAAATTTACATAGTTTTTATTTAAACTCAGCAAAAATGTTTTTTTTTACGCCGCGCTTGTCATTCCTATGCTACGACACAGGAATCTTTCCACACAAATATAAATCAATAGAAATTTAAAGAATTTTCTGCCAAAAGTTGAAATCAGCAAGAGTTTGATATAGAATAGTAATAGCCCAAACTTCGAGTTTTGATAAGAACAGTAATTTAAGTGTCATTCCCGTG
>JAUNWH010000044.1 GCA_030540405.1 Spirochaetales bacterium | reverse complement strand
GCATAAAATTCGTTATTTTTCAGACAAAATGTCTGGACAAAGGGCTTAGCTTAAGCAAAGAAAACTTCATTCTTTTTGTCATGAACAGCGGATAAAAAACAGAAACTTTATATCCAAGCGCAGCCAAACGGTTCGCATACTCATAGGCGATTTTATAGCCGCCTACAGCACCGTGAGAAAGTCCCGGCATTATAAAGCAGATTGATTTTTTTGTTGTCATATTACACATCCGTAATTATTTCAAATAATAAATTATTCTTTATTTTCCCCCAGAGCACAAAAACATTCTATTTTTATGCTATTCTGAGAATAATGGAAATGTGAAGATTTCAAATTTAAGATTTTTGATTCAGCCATTTCATTTTGGCTGAAAAGAGAATTGATTTTAAGCAGTTATATTTCTATTTTGATTTTTCAAAATTTTATAGAGATTCTAAAAACTCGTCCGCAGTATAAACTGGCAAAGGTGAATTCAAGAAATCTTTTTTGTTCCGCGTTATTATGCAGTCAAGATTTTCAGACAAAGCACACTCGTTCTGAAGTCCATCCTCAAAATCCAAAAAAGATTTATTCCGCAATGCGTGAATTATTTTTTCTTTGTCAACCGCACAGACTGTAAAGATAGAACAGAGATCAAGAAGCAATTCCCTTCGCTCGTCATCTGTAAAATCTTTTCGTAAAATATAGAACATATTGGAAATAGAATGTGCCGCAACAAAGCCATGAAGGATTCCATCCTTGCAAAGCGATATAATCTTTTGAGCAGAATCGCAGAATGAAGCTCGTTTGCAGAAGAAATCCAAAAAAATATTTGTATCAATAAGTATGCGAATATTTTTCATCAAGCGCCTCTAAAAGCTCTTTTTTTGGATCTATTTCTTTGGAAAGTCTGCCTTTAAACTTCATTAAAGAGTCAAAAGCAGCCTGCTTTGTTTTGTAATCAGAGGATTTTTCTTTTACAGATGTAAGATAAATAACATAATTTGCAACAGAATTGAAAGAATCCTCATCCAATGCTGTTATCATCTTTGTAAGAGTAGAAATATTTTGCATATTCACCTCCAATAAAAGCAAGTTTACAGCGCAAATTTTTTAATTTTTTAAGATAAAAACAAAAAACATTTTTGGCTTATTTTATCTTATCCACATATATAATATAGCACGAAACAGATTTTTTTTCATCCAAATCAAAATAGAAATGTCAAAGAACATACAAAACAACAGGAAAGCACCGTCATTTTATCAAAATCAATTGTCTTTTCAGTTTTCCTCCCGCAATTTATTTTTCGATTCTATCCACTCCACAAACGGAGAACATTCTCTAACTTCTTCCAACCGCTTGTTCACATTTCCAAAATTAATCGGCGCGAACAATCTTTCAAAATCACCTGAAAAAATCCGGCTCTTTAATCCAAAATCTTCCAGCAGGGAATCTATCCGAACATTCTGGGTTTCAAATTTTCCTTTTTGATGAATTGATAAAAAAGGTTTATTGAAAATCAGAGAAAACACAGTGCCATGAAAAGAGTTTGTCACAACTGCGCTTGCGTTCTCGTAAAGTCCAAGCCATTCCTCCACTGTCGGATAAGTTTTTTTATAAGAATTAATCTTCTGAGCCTCATTCGCAGGAATATAAACCACATCAAGATTTTTTGACTTTGCAAATTGTTTCAGTCTGCGTATAGAAAAATCTGTATCGTTTCCCAAAAGATAAAGCAAAATGTAGGGCTTTTTTGGAGCAAGTTTTTTGCTTGCAGTTTTCTTATATTCATCAGAGGAAAGAAGCATTGTCGGGTCTTGCTGAAGCACAGCATTTTCAAAGCCCAGTTTTCTGCAGATTTCAACTCCGGTTTTTTCACGGCAGGAAATAAAGTCGAATTCTGAAAGTTCCTGCTTAAAAAGACTCTCAAATTCCAAATCCAAAGAGTTTTTTCCAAAGGAAGCTGCGCAGGAAATTTTCTTTGCAGAATCCGGCGAAAAAGAAAGAAGATATGCTTTTATCTGTTCGGAAATTGTGCCGTAATTTTCTCCGTAAGTGTTCCAGACCTGATCGCTTCCGACAATATAAATTTCTGCGGCAGGACAGCTAGATTCAAGTTCAGAAATGCTCCTGAAAATTTTTGTAGGATTCAAGTTTTTGTCCACAAAATCAGGAAATTTTCTTTTCTCATCATTTTTATTTTCTAATAAAATTTTCCGTGCGATTTTACAGAGCAAGCGGCTCTTTAAATAACTAATCAACGAAAAAATTCCATTCTTTTGCACAAGCGATTTATAATAACTTCTCCTTGAACAGCCAAGCGGAATATCAGTTCTAATCAGAAAAGTTTCAAAGCTGAGCGAACGCAAAAAAGTCTGCAAGGCATAATTCTGCAGAATAGTGCCATAATTGCTTCTGGTAATCCAATATGTTATGATGCCAATTTTCATCACCTACTCCATCAAGTCTTTTTTCAAAGCCTTGCGCTGATTTTTAAGGATTCTCTTTGCGTACCAGACAGGAAAAAGCCCGATTATCAGATTCTTTATTTTTGTCTTTAGCTTTAAGTCAGCTTTCAAGTTCGCGGAAATGAACAGCTTGCGGTTGTTTTTCAGGCAGTCTTTATAAAGCCCAATATTCTCTTTCTTGGAATCTGTCGCAATAATAAGAAATAAGATGAAATTATAGTTTTTCCAAATATGCCAGTTGCAGGCGTTTATCAAAAGCGGAGTTTTTATCACAAGATTTTCTTTTATATAACGAATATTCTCAGCAGCGTTAGTTCCCATCTTAAGGTTATAATGAGTAAGTCCAGAATTCGTGTTGTTCAGCCTATAGTTATAGACCTTTCTATGTCCAACTCCAACATGGTTCGCATATTGTGCTGCAAAAGAAGAGAAATACAGCCCCTCCCCACTCCATGGTCTGGAAAAAGTAAGATTGTTTTTTCTCAGCATTTCTGTTTTATAAATTTTATTCCATGGACCAATTGCAATATATGGAAGAATTATTTGTGCCGCCGCATATTCTGATGTCCAACATTCTATTTTATCTTTTTCAGTCTGAATTCTGTCTCGAGTTGTAAAAATTTCTGTGCTCATTCCCATTTCAGAATTCGTTTCATGTACAAGGCGCAGCATATACTCTACATAGTCAAGCTCAAGCCAGTCATCACCGTCAATAATAACAAGCCAATCCCCAGTCGCAATTTTCATTCCATTATTGCGAGCTGCACATGCACCAGAATTTTCCTCATGGATAACTTTTATTCTGACGTCTTTTTTTGCATATTCATCACAGATTTTTCCGCTGTCATCGGGAGAACCGTCATCAACAAGAATAATCTCAATATTTTTGTAGGTCTGATTTATAATAGAAGTTATCAGTTTATCTAAAAATTTTTCTGATTTATAAATGGCTACAACCATTGAAACTTTTTCATTTTCTTCCATAACTTATTTTCCAGCTCCTATTTTTCTTTTTCCGAATTCCACAATCTGTGCAAATTCCTTTCTGCACAGAACACAAGCTGCAAGAAGCAGCACAGTATTTATCACATAATTCCAACCGCCCAATATATCGCTAAAGAGTACAACAACACTCTGAGCAACAAGAAGCAGATAAAGCGCACTATCCTTTATCAAAGAGATGTTCAGCCTAATTATCTTTTTCGCCTTACACATTCTCATTGCCCAGACAAGAATGTAAGCGGCAGCTGTAGCAACTGCAGCGCCGAGAGTTCCAATAAAATGAATCAGGACAATGTTCAGAACAATATTCAAGACCGCGCCGGCAACCGTAGAGGTCGCAAAACTTTTTGAATCCTTAACAGCCGCGAATATTCCGCCCAAATACCCGGAAAGAGAGCCGAACACAACAGAGACAAGCAGAAACGGAACATATCTCCAGGCGGCAAAAAAATCCTTCGCATAAAGAATATGCGCGACAGGCTTTGCAAGAACAATCAATACCGAACAGATAAGGCACATCGCAACATTGTAAACTCCGTACATCTTTGAAAAAAATCCGCTTTTGTCGTCCCTGTCAAAATCCTGAACTGCGGAAAGAGTCCACGCCTGGCTGAAAATAAGCTGGAACATCGAAAGAATGGAAGGAATCTTGTAGGCAACAGAATAAATTCCGTTCTCAACAATTCCGCACATCGCAGTAACAATATAGCGGTCTGACACACTGTTCACCCACCAGGAGACGCTGTTCAAAGTCATCGGGCATGAGTACGAGAGCATCTGCTTTTTGAGCGTTCTGTCCTGCCGTCTGATTTTTATAAAGCGGAAAATCTTCAGCGAAACACAGAGATAAAGAATCTGGCAAGAAGTCCCGGCAATTGTGGCAAGATAATAGCCTTTCAGCCCAAGATGAAGCGGAAGCAGAAAGATTATGTTAAGCGCAATCATCACCGCCGAGCAGAGAACTCCGGAAACAGAAACATCCCTTACACGGTCAAAGCCGCGCGCATAGTTCAGAAGAAGCTGGCTAAGTCCGTTCACCGCGAACATCAGAAAAAGAAACAGCGGATACCCATTGAAAAGCGGCGCAAAGTTGAAAAAAACATTCGCAGCGATAAGCGACGCAAAAACCAGAAGCGAGTAGAAATAATACTTCAGGCTTATGGAAACAATTCCTTCCTTTGAAACATTCTTGTCCAGAAGAAAAACCGTTGTCGCATCCGAGATATTCAGCGTAAGAATCGGCACAAAAAGAGCAACCGTCGCAGAGTACAAGTCGTAAGTTCCATATTCCGCAGAAGTAAGCACGCTTGTGTACAGCGGCACAAGAAAAAACGTCAGAAGCTTAGTTCCAAACTGCCCAACAGTGAGAAAAGCTATATTTTTTGCAAGATAACGTTTGCCTTTCATAGGAAGCTAGCTTATTTCCCTCACATCATACTTTCCGCGTTTATAGTTCACCAGAAATTTCACCAGCTTCATCTGCCGTACCAGACGCTTGAAAGAAAAACTTGCGAACAGACGGAAAAGCCATTCAAGTCCGAGCCGGATCATAAATTCAGGTGCGCGTTTTGTGTTTCCGCTCCAGAAATCTACCGCGCCGCCGTTTCCGAAGATTATTTTAGCGTTCAGTTTTTGCCTGTTTTCCCAAATCCACTTTTCCTGAAGCGGGCAGCCTTTGCAGACAATCAGAATGTCGGGCTTTGAGGCGTTTATTTTTTCAATCAGAAAGTCGCCGTCAAATTTTGTGTAGCCGAAAGTCCATTCGATTATTTTTACGCTCGGATGCGTGTTTTCTATGCGGAGCTTTGCGTCCTCAAGGTTTTCGATTTTCGAGCCGTAAAGATAGATGCTCACCTTTCTGCCGTCAGGAAGATAGTCAAAAAAATCAGTTCCCGGATAACGGTCGGCGGCAGAATATGAAGTGCCGAGTTTTTTGTTAATCGCGTACAGAAGATTTATTCCATCTATAAAATTGTATTTCGCGCTCCTGAAATATTCGTGAAGAAGCGGATTTTTCTGCTGAGCCAAAAAGATTTCAGGATTTATGAACGAGATTACGGACTGCTCGGAGTCATCAAGCATTTGGAAGAAAATCGATTTCATTTCCGCGCGGTCAGAAGGAACTGCAAGCGGAATTTCCTCAAAAAGATATTTTTTCATTTCAGTTCTCCGCCTTCGCAAATGAAAATGAAGTTATATTATCTTCAGGAACACCTTCCACCTCTTCATCCCTCACCAATTCCCCACCACAGTCATAAATCACCTGACCGTGCCTATCCACACAAAACGCCTCAATCACACTTTTGCTGATTTCCTCGCCGCCAAGCCAAACCGACTTATCATCATCCGCAACCGGCGATAAAGTGCATATATATAGAAGAATTTGTTCAGTTTTGTCCGCTTTTAGCCGCTCAAGCACAAAAGAAAGCATCGCCTCGCTCACGCCGTTCGGAAAAATCATAATTTCTTTTTCCGCCCAGAAACCGCCGGCCTCGCTTGCGAGAAAATCGTGCATTTCATTTATTTTTTTCTGTGTAAACCCAGTCGGCGCGAAACCGCAAAGAATGGCATATTTTTTCAAAACAAAATCTCCAATACGTACTAAAAATACGCAATAACATATTTTCCATTAGTATAAATCTTATTTTACGTATTTTCAATACTTTATTAAAAAAATAATCGTATTTTTCATAAGTGTATCTCTTGATTTAATAATGTGATACTTTTTATATGGACTCGGATGAATTAAAAAACAGGCTTTCAGCAAATCTGAAAAAAATTAGAAAAGCCAAAAATCTTTCTCAGTTTGAACTTGCAGAAAAAGCTGGTCTTTCTGACCAGACAATAAACAGCATTGAGGGAAAAAGACTTTGGCCAAGTGATAAAACCATGATAAAAATTGCAAATGCCCTAGAAACTGACGCTTATCAGTTTTTAATCCCGGAAACTATAGAGAATAAACAGACCGATATAATCATCCCTGAGTTAAAATCCGCATTAAAAAAGAATATAGATTTTCTGATCGAAGAATTTTTTACTCAACATTTTAATTGAAGAAAAGAAAGTATCTATTTTTCGAGACTTTATCTATTGAGCGCGTTTCTTCTATAAGTTCAAAATTCATTAAATTCTCTCAAAAATTAAACACAAAACTCGTCCGCATCACGGACATTCACACATCCGCATAGCGGACACGTACATATCCGTGGCACGGACTTGTTAATATCCGTCATGCGGACTTGCACATATCCGCGGCACGGATTTTTTTTTGCAACAAACAAAATAAAAAGTACAATTATTTTGCACAAAAACATTTTAAAAGCTTGACAAACGTTTTTTTTAGAAGTATATTTATCATATCAAAAGTTCTTTTTAATTGCACAAATACAAAAGAATTTTCATAAAGGACTACAGAGTTTTTTAATTAAAGAGCACACATAAAGTGCAAGGGTGAATGGTTAATGGGTAACACTTTTTTCAAAGAAAAAGTAAGAAAGTTAAGGGAGGGAAAAAATCTTACAATGGAACAGCTTGCAAATGCTGTTGGTGTAACAAAAAGCCGCGTTAACATGTGGGAAAACAATGGCACTGTTCCACGGCAGGACGCGCTTTTGAGGCTCGCAAAATTTTTTGAAGTTTCAACTGACGAGCTTTTAGGAAATTTCAATTTTAAGGATGCAAATATGAAATTAAATTCTATTCAGCGAAACCTGAAAAAACTAAATGATTCTGACCTTGAAAAAGCCGATGCTGCAATGAAGCTGCTATTTGGCAAGATTTGGGAAGAAGATGAAAAGGAGGACCATGGCTACTTGTAAACCAAACTTCAAGAAATCTTATATTGCTGCCCACGAAAAACTTGTAAAACTGCCACTTGGAACAACATTTCCTCTAAAAACTTCAAAAATTATTGAAGATTTTTCAGACTTGGAGCTTCATTCATTTGACTGGGCAGAAAAACATGGCTTTCCACGAATATATTTTAAAAGCGAATCAGCAGAATTATATGAACAAAACGGACGCTATACAGTTTTTTATGATGAAACAAAGCCGCCCGCACATTCAAAGTTTTCAATACTTCACGAGCTTTTTCATTATGAAAGCAATCATGATTTAAACACCGGTGAAAAAAATACTGAGCTTTACAACAAGCAAGAAGTTGAGGCAAATTTCTTTGCCGCAGAAATGCTTATGCCAGAGCCAGTAATAAAAGAGCTTGAAAAACGCGGCAAAAAAATGGATGCCAAGGAAATTCAAAAAGTCTTTGGAACATCTGCAAAGGCAGCGGAAATCCGATTCAAGACGCTAAAAAGCTATCCAAGTTTTTTACGCTCAAATGAAGAAAAAGAATTTGATGAACATCTTGTAAATTTTACTTTCAAAAAGTTTATTGATTCAATTTGCCCAAAAATACGAAAATTAGATCTGCAAGATGAATATGAAATGCAGGCAAAACGAGACAGATGGATAGCAGAAGGATTTTAACATTAACGATATAGAAGAAAAACAATGAATTTGGAGGCAATTTAAGACTAGTGCGGAAACTTCGGAACTTTCCGCAAAAAAATAGCCGCTTTTCACTGGTACTGAAAAACGGCGGCTAGCACATACTCACGGTATGACTAATAGTGTTACTAATATTACCGTGAAAAGACTGTCCGAGTCAAGAAAATTTTTTAATAAGAGGTAATGCCCTATGGCAGAACTTATTACAGAGCATACTGGCTCTACAAAAACAGTAAATGTAACGGTAAGAAAAAGCCACATAATCGATGGTGAAAAACAATTCGCCACAGTAAACCGCAATACTGCAACTCTTGAAAATATAATTGCAGCAGTTCACAAAAACAATCCATTGATTTCTGAAAATATCATAAGAACGGTAGCAACTGAATTCAAGATAGCAATGCTTGAAAAACTGCAAAACGGAGAAGGATTGAATTTGTTCGACCTTGGAACTTTATATCTTACTTCCAAAGGCAGCATTGAATCAGAAAATCCGACAGCAGAAGATGTCCCTGCATTCGGTGTCGGCTTTACTCCTTCAAAAACTGCAAAGTTCTCTGTTTCTGATATTGAAATCGACTCTCTTGAAAAAGCAGAAACATCGCCTTCCATAGCAAGTTTCACTGATCTTTCTACTAATAAAAACGGATTTGAAATAACTGAAGGCGGAGGAATGAAAATTTCTGGTGAAAGATTGAAAATTGCAGGAAACAATGATGCGACAGGAGTCTTTTTAGCTCCTGCCCTTGAATCCGGAAAAATTGATGAAAATGAAGAGAACTGGAAGAAAGTTTCAAGGCTTTTCAGAAATTTTCCAAAGGATTTGTCATTTTTATTGCCAGAGGATGCAAAAGCAGAATCAAAATGGTTCATTGTAGTTCGAACTGCAAGTAGCTGGGGCTCAAGGACAACTAGCAGCCTAAAAACATCTATAAGCAAGAATCCAATTTCGGTGGTTTCAGCCTAAATGGAATTGAAAAAAAGCTGAGGATGATGTCCAATAAACTGAAAATGTCATTGTCGTACTTGATACGACAATCTCTAAATAATTGCAATATATATGCAGTTAGATTTTCGGGTCAAGCCCGAAAATGACATTTTTGAAACACCCCCAGCTTTTCCATAACATCGCTACAACAAATTACTTAAACTCAAGCTCACGTCCGTTGCTCGAAACATTTATCGTGCAGCCTTCGGCAAACTTTCCTTCAAGCAGTTCCTTTGAAAGCTGGTTTTCTACCCAGGTCTGAACGGCACGCTTTACAGGGCGGGCTCCAAACGCAGGGTCGTAGCCTTTTTCTGCAATGAAGTCTACAGCGGAATCATCAAACTTAATTGCAATTCTTCTGTCCTCAAGGCGTTTTGCAACACGCTCAAGCTGAATCTTTACAATTCCGCCAATGCAGCTCTTGTCAAGACGACCGAACATTACTATTTCGTCAATTCGGTTCAAGAATTCCGGGCGGAAATGCGTCTTAAGCAAACCGTCAATCTGAACTCTTGCCTCTTTCATCTTTTCGTCTGTGTCGGCATCAAGAATCAGCTCGCTTCCCAAGTTGCTCGTCATAATGATAATAGTGTTCTTAAAGTCCACAACTCTGCCCTGTCCGTCTGTAAGTCTTCCATCATCAAGAACTTGAAGAAGAACATTGAAAACATCAGGATGGGCTTTTTCAACTTCATCGAACAAAACTACGCTGTAAGGTCTGCGGCGAACAGCCTCTGTAAGCTGACCGCCTTCATCGTAGCCAACGTATCCCGGAGGCGCACCAATCAAACGGCTCACGCTGAATTTTTCCATATATTCGGACATATCGATTCGAGTAAGCGACTTTTCATCGTTGAACAAGAAGTCTGCAAGCGTTTTTGCAAGCTCAGTTTTACCAACGCCAGTCGGTCCGATGAACAAGAAGCTTCCAAGCGGACGGTTCGGGTCGCTCAAGCCGGAACGGTTACGGCGGATTGCATCGCTTACAACCTGCACAGCTTCATTCTGACCAATAACGCGCTTGTGAAGAACTTCTTCAAGCTGCAAGTATTTTTGCTTTTCGCTCGAAAGCATTTTTGCAACAGGAATTCCTGTCCAGTTGCTTACGACACGAGCAATATCTTCTTCTGTAACTTCCTGCCGCAAAAGGGATTCGCGCTCTGGGTTCGCCTCAACTTCTTTGTCGTGAGCAACAGCTTCTGCAAGCTGCTTTTCAAGGGCTGGAATTATGCTATACTTTAATTCAGCGGCTTTTTCAAGGTTGCCTTCGCGTGTGTATTTTTCTTCGTTAAAGCGTGCCTCTTCAAGCTCTTCCTTTACTTTGCGGCTCTTGTCGATGCTGTTTTTTTCGTTCTGCCACTGAAGTTTCATGGCATCGCGTTTTGAAGTCAACTCTGAAAGCTCTTTTTCAAGTTTTTCAAGACGCTCTTTTGAAGCGTTGTCGTCTTCCTTGCTCAAAGACTGCTTTTCAATCTGAAGCTGCAAAAGTTTTCGCTCAATCTGATCAAGTTCCGTAGGCTGGCTTTCAATTTCCATCTTTAAGCGGCTTGCGGCTTCATCAACCAAGTCAATCGCTTTATCTGGCAAAAACCTGTTCGTAATGTAGCGGTTTGAAAGAACTGCCGCGCTGACCAATGCCTCATCGTTGATTCTAACGCCGTGATGAATTTCATACTTGTCGCGGAGTCCACGCAAAATTGCGATTGTGTCCTCAACAGTCGGTTCAGCGCAGTAAACCTGCTGGAATCGTCGTTCAAGCGCCGCATCTTTTTCGATATATTTTCGATATTCGTTCAAAGTTGTCGCGCCAATCACATGAATTTCACCGCGACTCAAAGCTGGCTTCAACAAATTCGAAGCGTCCATTGAACCTTCGCTTGCTCCAGCCCCTACAATCGTATGAAGCTCATCGATGAACAGAATAATCTGCCCCTCTGATTTTGTAACTTCTGTGATTACAGCTTTTAGTCGTTCCTCAAATTCACCTCGGAATTTCGCACCGGCGACAAGGCTTCCCATATCAAGCGAAAGCAGCCGTTTGTTTTTCAGACTTTCCGGCACATCTCCGCTTGCGATTCGGCGGGCAAGCCCCTCAACGATTGCGGTTTTACCAACGCCCGGCTCACCAATCAGAACAGGATTGTTCTTTGTTCTGCGGCACAAAACCTGCATTACACGGCGGATTTCCTCATCACGGCCGATTACCGGGTCAATCTTGTCCTGACGTGCACGCGCAGTTAAATCCGTGCAATATTTTGAAAGACTCTGCATTTTGCTTTCAGGGTCCTGGGAATCAACGGTCTGATTTCCGCGAACGGACTTTAGGGCTTCAAGAACGGTATTCCTGTCGCATCCTGATTTTCTCAAAAGCTCGCCAACATTGTCATCTGCCTGAATCATCGCAAGAAAAACGTGCTCGGTAGAAAGAAACTGATCTTTTAAAGCAGACATTTCCTTTTCTGCCTTGGCAAGAACTTTCTGCGCGCTGGAAGACAAAGACATTTGCGTCTGGCCTTTCACTACAGGATATTTGTCCAATAAGTTTTCAAGATTTGCTTGCAAAGAAGAAGGCTGAAGTCCAATCCGTTCAACTAACGGCGGAATCATTCCGTCTTTCTGGTTAAGCATGGCATACAAAAGATGCTCATTGCCTATTTCGCTGTGGTCTCTTTGCTGGGCCAAGCTGCTTGCGCTTTGCAGCGCATCTTGCATTTTTAATGTCATCTGTTCGTAGTTCATAAATTTCCTCTAAAAAGGAATATACAAATTTCCGAACTAAAAATCAAATTTTTTTAAGAATTATTTTTCAGCGGTTTCAAGGTTGCCGTACTCGCAGATGCACTTGGATATGTCGGCCTGCTCCAAAAGCTCAAGGTTTTTCTTCATTTTTTTATACAACTTGAATTTTCCAGTTCCAGAGCCGCTTGCAAGAATTCGCATAACTTTTCTTCCGCCAGCAGGACTTTCAAAATCGCGAAGGGACATTTCTTTTGTGTTGCAGAAAATATCAATGTCGATTACATAACGCCTGTCGTGAACGCTAACAGACCAATGCAGTTTAAGACCTTCGTCTTCCGTTCCGTTCATTTCCTGGCAGTCATAGCTTATCTGATTTTTTTTCAGTTTGTTTGCATGAAATTCAATATTTTTTCCTTCAATTGAAACAAGCACAGAAACTTTACTTTTGTATTCACCCTGAACCGCAAAAACAGAAGCATCCAAAAGCCGCCCGGAAATTTCGCTTGTAAAATTTGAAGAGCTTAAATGGAAATATGGAGAAGAAAAATCCCTGCCCCAGTTTTTATCATAATATCCAAAAGAATTCCGCGGATTCACATTGTATTCTTCATTGTTGAAAATTATCGTGCCAGAAAAATCAGTCTTGCCGCCAAGCACTGCCCAGTTTATGTCTTTTGTTCTGTAGTCTGAAGAAAACGAAATGCTCCGTGAAAACTTTAAATTCCAAGACATAGAGCCGGAGCTTCCCATATATTCCGGGTGAACGCGCAAGTCTTCGTCTGTAACTTTTATTGCGCCAGATGTACAGTCGTGCGCCAAAATGCAAGCCGGCAATTCTTCTTGCTTGGCAGAAATTATATATTCACTTTTTTTTGCTGACAGGATTTCAGGCGGAAAATAAGAATTCATCTGACTTGTGCTTACAGAAAGAACTCCTGCTTTTATCATAAAAAATGAAGGCGAAACATAAGTTTGAGAAGTGAAATTTTTTGCTGTTTCCGAGCCTGCCAAAACATACTGAAAATCTTCCACAGACTTGTTAAAGCGGTTCTTAAAACCAAGCACACATTCTTTGGGAGACAAGGCAGGATTCACAGCATAGAATTCAATAAAGAAAGTTTTTTCTTCGCCGGAAACAGTGCTTACAGCATTTGTAACAAGCCTCCAGCGGTCAAAACCATTTTTTCTAAGGGAACCTTTTAATTGCAGTTTTTCATTACGGCAAATTTTTTTTGCAGCCATATATCTTCCCACCAAAAACAAGACGCAGCCAGCACTAAAAAAAGCACGGCATTTTGGCAAACTTAAAATATTTTACAAAGATTGCCTTAGGTTTATTTTCGGCAGGAAGCTATGTTTATTTAAATATTTTCTTTAGAGAATCTTTGAATTCAGAATTGTCTAGCGGAAAGTGCTGCTCCAAAAATTCAAAGCAGTTTTGCGCGCCACGCTGAACGTGCTCATACCAAATTGAATAAAGCTCCGGCTCTATTTTTTCGCTAGGGAAAGGCGCGCCCTGAACATCAGAAACAAGCTGTCTCATTAATCTTGTCAATTCTTCTACACTTTTGTTGGTCATTTTTTTCCTTCATTTTTAAAAACTAAATAATGTCTTACTATTATAGTGAAATCTTTATTATTTTTCCACTTATTTTTTTAATTTTATCAGAAATCATGTCTTTTCCGCAGATTACAACTTTTTTTCCGCAGAACACAGCGTCTTTGTAGCGGCAAACTGACTTTTCAATATCACTTTTTTTTAGGCTTAGCAAATTCTTTATTCTGATTTTATCAAGGGAAAGGGAAATTCCATAAAGACATCTCATAAGCCCAGTTCCGCCTCTCATTGCCGGCGTGTACGGCTCAATTTCATCTGAATAAACTCCGGCAATCGCTTTTTTTATGTCATCAAAAGAAAATTCATTTTTTTCAAGAAGCGGAAGTTTTTCTTCAAAATATCCGAGCGAATCAAAAGGTTTTGGGTCGCGGTATGTGGCAAAGCAAGTTGCGCCGCTTGAACTTTGAACAGAAAGGAAAACACCGTAAGCTCCGCCGCTAGTTCTAATCTGCTTCCACAAGTCGGAAGTTTCAAGCAAATGTGAAAAAACTGTGTCCGCCATGATTTCTTTTCCCTTCTCGCCAGAACTTTTTACAGCGGAAGAAGCAAAGCCAGTGTTTCCAGGCACAACAAAAACTTCGTCCACACAGGGATTTTTCTCGCAGCAAATTTTTCCTGCAAGCTCTGTCTGATAAAAAAATTCCTTGTCAGAAATTTTCTTTTTGGGCTTTGGAAATTCAAGGCAAAGACTTTTTGCAAGAAAAGCAAATCCTTTTTTTGCCGCGGAAATTCCTGAGCTTCCGGCTGTTACATGAAAAAGAGAACCGCTTGAAATTATCTTTTTATAAATCGATTCAAGCTTTTCAGAAAGATCAGAAAGCTTCATTTTTTTTATTTCGTTTATTGCAAAAACAGAAGTAAGCCCATCCTTAATTTCCTGAACAGCACACGAGCGGTTTAAAAGCCTGCATGACCTAAGCATCGCAAAATAATGTCCGCCCGGAACAACTGCCGCGTTCAAGCTAGAGCACAGGCCGTTTATAATTGTCTTGAGCCTAGCCTTGTCTGAAAAGTCAATTGAAGAAATAATTTCACTTGCAAAGTCAAAGGCTTCCAAAGATTTTTCTTCTATAAATTTAAAATGAATCACAAGCCACTCGCGCCCAATTATAAGCGGATTTTCTGCGGCAAGATTTTTTGAATACTCTGGAACTTTCGCGCTTCTTATGTAAGCTCCAAAATCTCCCATGATTCTGTCAGAATATGAAATTGTTTCTTCCCAGGATCTTTTTTTTGTTCCAAGCCCAGAAATACAGCTGGAAAGCAAAGGAAGAAATTTGTAGTCCGCAGGCTCAAGGCGGTCAACAGGAAAAGAAACAGAAGCATAGACAATTCCGTTGCAAGCTTCTTGATTTATATAAAAAGGAATTTTTTCGCACAAAGTTTTTCGTGTTTCAATTTTTTCAGCAGGATTTTCAAGCTCTTCAATATTAACAGCAGGAATCAAATTTTCATTTTCCGCGCTGGCTTGAAACGCATGAAGTTTTTCAAGTGAAAGCAAAACATTCTCTTTCCCGATTTTTTTATAAAGACAAGATGCAAGCTTTTTTTCTTTTTCGGCTCTGTCAAGGCTCCATTTTTCAGATGGCGAAACCGTTACTAAAGTTTTGTTTTTATTTTCAACAAAAAATTTTTTTATAAGATTTTTTAGATATTCTGGCTCGCCTTTTATTTTTTTCTTTATTTGCTCAAAAGATTCTATAAAAGCAAGCGCGTCTTTTGGATTCGCTCCGTAAGTCCAGGAACGCAAAACACGCTTAAGCAGAACAAGCGAGTACGGGCCATGAGACGGAGACCTTTTTACTTCCCTTATTGAAAAATCAAAGCTCATAAAACTGCGCTCAATGTCTTCTTCTTTTATTCCATTTTCAGCAAGCGACTTCATAGCGTCATCAATGCAATTCTGGAATTCCTGCGCCTGCTCCGGCTTAAGTCCATTAACGCCTATTGCTATGGAAAAAAATCTTGAGCTTATGCTGCATCCAGTTTGCGGCGCAATATCGCAGCCTTTGAATTTATTCAGCAAAAGTTTTATCACTGGCGCAGAATCGTTTCCCAAAAGAAGCTCGGACAAAAAACTTATTTCCATTGGCAGTGAAAAAAGATTTTCCTTTTCTGCGGAATCTCCGATTTTCCAAACTACAGCCGTTGTATTCTTTGAATCTTCTGCAGGACCAAAAGTGTCAATACGCTTCTTCATTTTTACACAAGAATTTTCTGAAGCGAACGAATATTTTTTGCCAGAAGACTTTATATTTTTAATTACATTTTCATCAAGAAAATCAAGCTGCTCTTCTGTTGAAATATTTCCGTATAAAAACACAAGACAGTTTGCCGCGCAGTAATATTTTTTATGAAACTCTCTAAACCGCTCGTAAGACAAAGTTGGAATTTCCAAAGGGTCGCCGCCGGAATCTTTTTCGTACCCAGTGCCAAGAACGGAAGCATTTAAAACCGCGTCAGTCGCAACGGAATTAAAAGATGAATAGTTTCCTTTCATCTCGTTAAAGACAACTCCCTGAATTACAGGATTTCCGTTTTGGTCAGTTTCGATTCTCCAGCCTTCCTGCAAAAAAGTTTCAGCATTTAAAATCGGAAAAAAAACAGCGTCCGCATAGACAGACATCAAATTAAAATAATCAGTTTTTATAAGTGAGCTTGCAGGAAAAACAGTTCTGTCTTTTGCAGTGTAGGCGTTAAGATATGTGTTTATGCTCTGATTTCTAAGCTGAAGAAACGGATCTTTTATCGGGAATTTTTTTGAGCCGCACAAAACGCTGTGTTCAATAATGTGCGCAACTCCAGTGCTGTCTTTGCAAGGAGTTCTAAAGGCAAATGCAAAAAGATTTTCTTCATCGTTGTTAAGGATATGAAAAACTTCCAAGCCGGATTTTTTGTGGCGCAAGAAAATTCCTTCAGAATCGTAATATGGAATTTTAAAGACATCCAGAACTTCAAAGCCTTTGTAAACATCATTTTTTTTCATACGTAAACCTCGCCTTCATCTCTTCCTGCAACACGCAAATCCCCGTTTTCCCAAGCGCGCCTAAGAACGGAATAAAATGATGAAGTCATTTTTTCACTGTCGGCTTTTGTCAAATGCTGAATCATGCTTTCTTCATCAAGAATAACGCGCCTTCTGTTCTTGGAAACATTTGAAAGAATTTTTTCTCTAAACGCATCATTCTTTCCATAAATTAAAATTGCAATGTCGCGGTCTTCCATGTCATGAAGATAATTCTGAATAAACCTGTCGTCCGAACCGATAACATCTTCTTCTGTAAAAAGCCGTTTACGTAAATCTTCGCCAAGCTCGGGATCTTGCTCGCTCAATGTATTGATTATTGAATTTTCCGCGGAAGGATTCATTCGCTTTAAAATCTGTGCAAGAACTCCGCGGCCGTCCATGTTCTGTGAATTTTCCGTGTTTTGAGTAAGAAGCTTTTCGTGCAGGCTCTTGTCAATTTCCGCAAGAACTTCTGGAGCAACAGGCTTCATTTTTGCAAGGCGCAGGACAATCTTTTTTTTGTCGTCAACATCCATTAAGTTTATGACTTTTGCGGCTTTTTTAGGCTCAATCTGCGAAAGAACAAGCGACTTTACAGCATCAGATTCTCCGTCAATCAAAACTTTTATCCGCTCAGCATCCGCATCAGAAAGATAGTCAAAAGGCTTTCCGTCCGGATACTTTACAGATTTTTTAAGCATATCCTCTGCTTTTTCAGAGCCGTAAGCCTTTGTCAAAATATTCCGCGCAGTTTCAAGTCCGCCTTCTTCCCTCGCCTTTTCAACAAGAGATTCAAATTCCTCAAGGATTGAAGCTGACTCTTCCGGCGTTATTTTTTGAATTGAAGCGATTTCTGGAATTATTTTTTCTGTCTGCTCTTCTGTCAAATGCGGAAGAATTTTTGCAGCCTCGTCAATTCCAACTATCACAAGAAATTTCGCAACTCTTCTATATATATTGTCTTTTTCTGTTGAAGAAGCCGGAATTTTTACAAGCCCGCCGCTCGTAAGATTTTTTGCCGCGTCTTTCACATCATCTGAAGTCGCTGATTTTTTCTTTTCAAACCAAGTTCCAGTTTTTGCCGCGATTTTTGCCTGCTCTATGTTTTGCCTTTCCGCATGCTCTTTGTTCTGCTTTTCAATTCGGTCTATCGCTGAATTTACGTTTTCAAAAACCGGCTTATGGACAAGTTTTTTATTCTGACCGGCTCCAGCTGAATAAGCGTTAAGCCTGTAATCTTCTAACTTCATAGGAACATTTTAATTTATGATATGATTTTTTTCAATTTGAATGCAATATTTTTTTTGAAAACTATGTAACTCTTTACAAAATTTGTTTATTATTTTAGTAAAGAAATTTTTAACATAGAAAACTTCAAAAATCAGGAGGTTTTAGTTTAATATGAAAAAATTAGTGAAAAAAATTGCGTACACAGCCGGAGCGCTTTTAATGGCAGCCGGAATATTTTCACTGTCATGCAAAGTAAACAAAGGCTCTGCAAATGTTGCCTTCGCAGAAACTCCAGCCGCGCAAATTCCGCAGGACTCATTGGCAGTTACACAGGCATTGCAGGATTCATTCCGCTCAATAACTTCCCAAGTGCTTCCAGCCGTTGTAGAAGTTGATGTAAAGGAAACTACAAAAGTAAAAACATTCTCGCCATTTAAAGATCTTCCGTTCTTCTTTGGAATTCCACGGGACGGAGAAGAAGGCGATGAAACAAGAGAACTGGAGCAGGCTGCACTTGGTTCTGGCGTGATTGTAAGAAGAACAGGCAACACAGTTTATGTTCTTACAAACAACCACGTTGTAGGAAACGCCACTTCAATAAAAATCAAGCTTAACGATGAGCGCGAATTTGAAGGAAAGCTCGTTGGAAAAGATGAGCGTATGGACATTGCTCTTGTTTCATTTGAAAGCAGCGACAAGTCAATTGCAATTGCAAAGCTCGGAGACAGCAGCACAATTCATCAGGGAGACATTGTACTTGCACTCGGAAGCCCTCTCGGATATTTTGCTTCTGTAACACAGGGAATTGTAAGCGCAACAGGCAGAAGCGGCGGACAAATCGGTTCAATCAGCGACTTTATCCAGACTGATGCGGCTATCAACCAAGGAAACTCAGGCGGACCTCTCGTAAATATTTTTGGCGAAGTAATCGGAATAAACACTTGGATTGCTTCAAATTCCGGCGGCTCTCAGGGACTTGGATTTTCAATTCCAATCAACAATATAAAGGAATCAATAAACCAGTTCATTGACAAAGGAAAAATAACTTACGGCTGGGTCGGAATCAGCCTTGTTGAAACCACAGACGAATATAAAGAGCAGCTTGGAATAGACAAAAAACAGCAGGGAGCTCTTGCAAGCCAGGTATTCCTTGACGGGCCTGCATACAAAGGCGGAATTCTTCCTGGCGACTTTATAATCGGACTGAACGGACACGACATAAAATCTGTAGACCAGCTTATCCGTGAAATCGGAGGAATTCCAGCAGGAAAAACAACAACTATAAAAGTTCTGCGCGGAAAAACAACAAAGGAAATTACTGTAAAAATTGACGAGCGCAATGAAGAAGTTACTGCAAACGACACAAAACTCTGGCCAGGATTTGTAGCATCTCCGCTTACTCCAGATTTAAGGAAAAGGCTCAACATTGAAAAAGAAAAAGTTGAAGGCATAGTTGTTGCAAGAGTATTTGAAAAATCCCCTGCCGCCGCATTAAGGCTTCAGGAAGGCGACATTATCTGCGCTGTAAACGACAAAAAAGTTTCAAGCCTTGAAGAATTCTATGCGGCTTTGGACACTAGTTCAAAAAAAGAAATTTGGTACGATGTGTACAGCAACGGCCATGTAGTAACAACTGCAAGATATAAGATCGGAAAGTAAAGGCAACAACAATTCTTGTACTTGAAAAATGCCGCTGCAAGCGCGGCATTTTTCGTTTCCACAAAAACATCTAAAAAAGCAAAAGGGATACTTCCTAAGAGGCTGAGAGAGTATTCCTAAGACCCTGAGTAAGTAT
>JAUNWH010000073.1 GCA_030540405.1 Spirochaetales bacterium | reverse complement strand
CAATTCCGCGAATCGGCTTATCGGAATATTTCAGGATTTTATCGCGGTAGTTCTGGCGAATCTGCGGATTTCCGATTTCCTCGCGCCGTGCCTTTGAAAGTTCAAGAAATTCTGTCTCACGGTCGATTCCCAAAAATCGGCGCTTCAAAAGAGAGGCGGCAATTCCGGTTGTTGAACTTCCCGTGAACGGATCTAAAATCCAGGCATTTTCCTTTGTGGAAGCAAGAATAATCCGCGCAAGGAGCGGAAGCGGCTTCTGTGTCGGATGTTTTCCGCAGGATTTTTCCCACTTCGCGATTGCAGGCAGACTCCATAAGTCGCGCATCTGAGTTCCTCCGTTGATTTCTTTCATCAGCTCGTAATTGAAATAATGCGAAACTTTTTTGCTTTTTCTAGCCCACAAAATAAATTCGGTCGAATGAGTGAAAAATCGGCACGAAAGATTCGGCGGCGGATTCGTTTTTGCCCAAGTGACGCAGTTCAAAATTCGGAAGTCCAGTTCATTCAGCATCTGCGCAACCGAAAAAATATTGTGATACGTGCCCGAAATCCAGATTGTGCCATCGTCCTGCAAATGCGAGCGGCAAGCAGAAAGCCATTTTCGATTGAACTCATTGTTCTTTTCAAAACCTTGAGACTTATCCCAGTCGCCCTTGTTCACGCTCACCTGCTTTCCAGACTGAACAGAAATTCCTCCGTTTGAAAGAAAATAAGGCGGATCGGCAAAAATCATATCGAACTTGAAATCAAACTGATTCAAAAGTTCGATGCAGTCGCCTTGAAGAAGAGTAAAGTCGCGGTTCGAGGATTTGTAAAAGGAGCGGAGCATTTTATGCTAAATCTTCTTTTTTCAAATCATTCATGAACATATTGCGTCCAGACCAGTTCCAATATGAAATATCTTCTGATATAAAAAGCCATTTTATAGCTAATAGAATAATTATTATTGGGTGTTTATTACCTTCAAAATCTTTGAATTGCACATTTTTTAGTTTTGAAAAATTATAAGTATCAACATTGAAAATTTTATTTATTTCATCTTTTACAAATGGATAATCATCTGAAAAATGCTTTTTTGCATAATGTAAAGCAGTTTTTATGTCATCAAAACTAGGATTTTCATATCTTCTATTCTTTTTGAAATAAAGACCTCTTATATTAACTGTGAAATCAAACCCTTTTTTAAAAACTCCTGGTCGTTTTAAGACTATTTTATAATCACCATATTTTTCAACATTATACTCATACCTTGAAGTTTCTTCTGATGAACCAGCCGATTCTTTTAGAAATTCGATAACAACTTTTTTTCTAATATCAGCTCTACTTTGAGCCATTATTTCATATAAATCTATTATATTCATAAAATTTCCTAATCTATGTTTTTAAAACGTGAAAAATCCTCTGCCAAGTATTTGTTAAACTTGTCTTTTGGATATTCTTTTTTTTCTCCATTTTCATCAGTTTTGCACCCATTAAACCAAATGCTTCTCTTTCCAGAATTTTTTCCAGTTTTGTTTGTTACACATTCTTTTAAGAATTCTTCTGATGACATAATCCACTTTTTTTGTAAACGCTCAGAATAAAAAACAAAAAAATAATTTTCTCTTTTTTCATGCTCCAATGCAGCGAATAAAGCAGCATCTCCCATTTTTACATCATTTGATCTAGCTTTTATTTGTACTTCGATAAAATGCCCATTATCTTGACGTATTACACAATCAATTCCATCATCATCAACCAAAGGAACATAACAATCTAAACCTTCCTTTAACATTAAACCTATTATGTAATATTCTATTCGCTTTCCAAAACCCGCACTATGTCTAAATGTAAATGACATCTTATTAAACTTCCTCCCCCTTTATCTAAACACTTTTTCAATTACGCCGTTTTCCATATCTTTTATGCAATAGATATTTTCCATCACATCGAAAGTTTCTTCGAGATTGTGGCGTGCGCTTTGCCAGCCGTTTCCGTCCGTAAACCAGACAAAGGTTACTCCGTCAATCGTGTCAATTTCGCCTGATAAAGTTTTGTAGCTTCTTGCAGTTTCATTCAGTTTTGAGCCACCGCTTCCGTAGAAATTTGTTTCAACAACATAAATCTGATTTTCGGTCTTTACAACGAAATCGAACCGCTTTTCCATTTTGCCCTGATTTGAAATTGCGGACAAATCAACATTCCACTTTTCCGTGATTTCGTGAATGTACATCTCCTTAAAATAATTCTTGTCTTTTTCAAATCCGGCTTTTTTTATGTAGCTTTCAACCAAATCTTCCATAAGATGACCGCCACGATTTTTTCTGCCGTTTGAATCAAGTCCTGTTTCAACACCTGTAACATAATCAACAAGATTGTTCACAAGATGATTCTGCAAAAGGTCAAAAAGTCCAGACTTTTTCATAAAATCAGAATATTCTGAAACAGTTTGCTTTGAGCTAGAAAAATCAAAAACGAAACTTCCGCTTTCATCAGAAACTGAAATTTCAGAATTGCGGACAGCAAGAAGAATTGGAATACATTTCAAGGTTTCAGGATATTTTGAAAGAATATTTTCAAAGTCTTTTTCTATCGACTTTGAGCCAATAAGTGAATTCAAAATATTCAACTCAATTTTAATATTCTCAACATTTCCGTAAACTTTTTCAAAATCAATATAATAGGAATAAGTCGCAATGCTGTCTCGAAAAGTTGAAAGCCAGTCTGCAAAATTTCGTTTCATTTCATTCTCTCCTAGAAAACCGATGCAATATTGCTTATTAAAAGCTCGCTGATTGCACCGCGTTTTTTTGCGTTTGAATTTATCATTCTGGAAGCTCTAATTCTTTCAATTGAAAAATTTGAATACAATTCATCGAAAAAATTATCTTCCTTGTTTGCGTTTTTCGGGTCGGAATTGCTTGCAAGAACCTTCGCGCCTTTATTTGAAATTTCGCTTATAAAATTTCCAAGTTCGATTTGCTCTTTGTCGGAAAACTGATTTTCTGAATACGAAGTAAACGCTGCTGTTTGTGTAAGCGGACGATACGGCGGGTCGAGATAAACAAACGTTTCTGAGTCGATAAAATTCTTGCAGGCGGAATAATCACCGGCTTTCATCTGAACATTCTGCAAAAGCTCGAAACATGCTTTCAAATTTTCTTCGTCGCAAATCAGCGGATTTTTCGCATTGTTGAACGGAACGTTGAATTCGCCTTTTTTGTTCACGCGGTAAAGTCCGTTGAAACATGTTTTGTTTAGGAAAATGAAGAGTGCGGCTTTTTCAATATTTTCAGCGTCGTTTCTGTTTGTTTTCAGTTCGTTGTAGCGAAGACGTTTTTCGTAAAAGAGAATTTTATTTTCTTCCAAACTCTGATTTTTATATTTAAGTTGGATTTCAGAAAGTTGTTGAATCAAAAGCTCGCAATTATTTTTTATTTGAGCATAAGTGTTTATCAGCTCCACATTCACATCATTTATCAGAACTTCTTCCGGGCGGCATTTTTGAAGCACATCGAACAGAACCGCGCCACCGCCAACAAACGGCTCGCAGTATTTTTTTATTCGCTGAGGATAATGTTTTCTGATTTCCGGCAAGAGCTGAGTTTTTCCGCCTGCCCATTTTACAAAGGGATGTGCAATCTGCAACATAAAATTACTATACACATTTTTTGACAAAACTTCCATAGTAATTAGAGCTGAACCCAGGGCAAACGCATGTAAAAATTTTTTGTTTTAAATCTCTAAACAGCTATT
>JAUNWH010000010.1 GCA_030540405.1 Spirochaetales bacterium | reverse complement strand
TTAAATAGCTGTTTAGAGATTTAAAACAAAAAATTTTTACATGCGTTTGCCCTGAGTTTTATAATAAATTGCTTCATTGCTGTCATACGGCACGGGCGGAAAACTCTTTTGGAACTTTCATTTTTTGACCCGTGCCTGCCTGTTTTATAATAAAATCACACAACCGCTAGTTTCAGTTTTACTGAAACTAGACACAGTAATTTAATCTATGATTAAATTACTGCTTTCATTGCAGTCATATAAGCACGCAGCTTTCTTCCGACAACTTCGATTGGGTGGTTGCGGATTTCTGCGTTCACTTCGACGAGCTGAGTGTTGTTCACGCTTGTGTCCTTGAGGTCAAGTCCTTTTCCGATAACGTCTGTGTGGAGTTTCGGCATAAGGTCTTTCGCCATCATCGGAGCTGCAACGCGGCTGAACAGGTAGCATCCGTATTCCGCTGTGTCTGAAATTACGCGGTTCATCTCGTAGAGACGCTTGCGGTCAATCAGGTTTGCGATGAGCGGAACTTCGTGGAGCGACTCGTAGTAAGCTGACTCAGGCTTGATTCCCGCGTCAACCATTGTCTCGAACGCAAGCTCGCAGCCGGCTTTTACCATTGCAACAAGCAAGATTCCCTTGTCGAAATATTCCTGCTCTGTGATTTCTTCTTTTGACTCTGGAGTTGACTCGAACGCAAGTTTTCCAGTCTCTTCGCGCCAGGTGAGCAAGTCGTGGTCTTTGTTTGCCCAGTCCTGCATCATTGTGCTAGAGAATTTTCCGCTGATGATGTCGTCCATGTGCTTCTGGTAGAGCGGTGTCAAAAGTTTCTTGATTTCCTTTGAAAGCTCGTTAGCGCGGATTTTTGCAGGGTTAGAAAGACGGTCCATCATGTTTGTGATTCCGCCCCATTTGAGAGCCTCAGAAATTACGTTCCAGCCGTGCATCAAAAGTTTTGTCGCGTATTCTGGAGCGATTCCCTCGCTTACCATCTTGTCAAAGCAGACGATTGTTCCGGCCTGAAGCATTCCGCACAAAATTGTCTGCTCGCCCATAAGGTCAGATTTTACTTCTGCAACGAAAGAAGATTCAAGAACACCTGCCTTGCTTCCGCCCATTCCTACAGCCAAGGCCTTTGCATAAGCCCAGCCTTTTTTTTCAGGATCGTTTACAGGGTGAACGGCGATAAGGTCAGGAACACCGAATCCTCTCTGGAATTCGTGCCATACTTCTGTTCCCGGTCCTTTTGGAGCGCACATTACAACTGTGATGTCCGGACGAATCTGCATTCCCTCTTCAATCATGTTGAATCCGTGTGAGTACCACAGAGCCGAGCCTTTCTTCATTCTCTTCATAACTTCTGTGATAACGGCTGTATGCTGCTTGTCCGGAGTAAGGTTTCCGACAAGGTCGGCAGTAGGAATCAATTCGTCGTAAGTTCCAACTTTGAAGCCGTTTTCTGTCGCGTTTTTCCAAGACTGGCGTTTTTCGGCGATTGCAGACTCGCGGAGAGCGTAAGAAACATCAAGACCTGAGTCGCGCAAGCACAAACCCTGGTTCAAGCCCTGAGCGCCGCATCCAACGATTACGATTTTTTTGCCTTTGAGAGCGTTTACTCCGTCAGCGAATTCTTCTTTTGCCATTGAGCGGCAGTGACCGAGCTGCAGACGGGCCTCGCGCCACGGAATTGAATTGAAATAGTTGTTTCCCATAAAAGTCTCCTGTAAAAAGTCTAAATTAAGATAATGACTTGATTTTAACACTGAATATAAAATGCGTAAAGTGCAATATTAGCAAGTTTGTGTTGCGTCTTGTGCATTGCTTTGCTTGTGTTATTTTAACGTTTGCGGAAAGTACGTGATTTCAGCTTGCGTTGTTTTAATGTTTGAAGAAAGTGCGCAATTTTTGGTTGCGTCATTATAACGTTTGTATAAAGTACATGATTTCAGCTTGTGTTATTTTAACGTTTGAAGAAAGCACGTAATTTCCTATTGCGTTATTTTAACGTTTGTGGAAATTACATACTTTCAGTTTGTGTTATTTTTTCTTGCCTAGAATTTTTTGGGCGGCGACTGTTACGGCAAAAATTATGAGCATTACAGGTAGTGTGTTTCCGAGGATGAAATTCCAGCTTAATGAAATTCTGTAAAGCGCGAATCCTAGAATCCAGATTACGGCTTTTTGCAGGTCAATGCTTTTTGCTGAACTGTCATTCTTCAGGACAAAGAAATCTGCAATTTGAATTGAAATCATCGGGGCAAAGACCGAGCCGATTAAGTACAAAAAGTCCGTGATGTTGTCCATCGGAAGAAAGACTGCTCCTATTGTGCCTAGTGCAGTTACAATCAGCGCGACAGTCTTTCCGCTTGGCTTTGAAGAAATTGTTTCAAAAGAAATTCCAGCCGAGAACGCGTCAAGGAAAGTTGTTGTTACAGTTGAAAGAATCACGATTACAAGAGCCGCCCAGCCAAGTCCTGACTTTAAGAGAATGAGTGAAATGTCTGTTTCCGAAGTGAAGATTGCCGCACCCATTCCAATCAGGTACATCCAGCAGCTGGTTGCTCCGTAGACAAGACTGCTCAAAAGCGAGGACATGACAGGCTTGTTGCTTTCTTTTGTGTAGTCGCTGATTAACGGAAGCCATGACAACGGCATTGCTGCCGCAAGTTCTACTGCCGCTCCAAAACTCATCGCTTCTTCTTGAGTGGAGCTTACAACTGAATTGTCTCCGTTGAAAAAAATTATTTTGCACAAAACGAGTGTAAGAATAAAAAGGGCAGACAAGGATGCGACGTTCAGCTTGCTTACATTTTTTATTCCAATCAAAATCCAGGCGGCTATTAAAAGTCCGATTACGATTGCCCAGAGCCACGCTCCGTTTTTAAAAATTCCGTTTATAGAAAGCGCGCCGTCGTAAATCATAATTCCAGTCCAGCCTGTAAGCTGAAGTATATTCAGCAACGCGAAAAATTTGCTTCCAAGAATTCCAAAGCTTCCCTTTGTTGTTTCCATTGAGCTTCTTTTTGAAAACGAGCCTATGCTTCCGGCAAGAAACAAAAGCGCGCATCCGATGATGTGTCCCGCCAAAATTGCAAGTATTCCTTTTGAAAATCCCAATGGCGCAAAATATGTTCCTGTTATAATTTCAGCGATTGAAACTCCGGCACCAAACCAAATAAGCGCCATGTTTACTTCTTTTGACTTTATATTCATTTTTAGTATTCTCCGTTTATTCTGAATGCGTGATTCATTGGACCGCTTCCTTTGCCAAGGTCTAGCATTGCTCCAAGACAGCCTGAAATGTAGTCTTTTGCTTTTTCAACTGAAAGCTCAAGAGTTTTTCCTTTTGCAAGATTTGAAGCGATTGCGCTTGAAAGTGTGCAGCCTGTTCCGTGCGTGTTGCTGTTGTTTATTTTTTTTCCATTAAACCATTTTATTTTTCCGTTCTGAAAAAGCAAGTCGTTTGCGTCGTTTAAGTTGTGTCCGCCTTTCAATAGAACTGCAACATTGAATTTTTCACTGATTGATTTTGCGGCTTCTTCCATTTGTTCTTCTGAAGAAATTTTTTTGCCGCAAAGAATTTCAGCTTCCGGGATATTCGGAGTGATTACTGTTGCCAGCGGAAAAAGCTCATCGCATAATGTTTTTACAGCGTCGTCGGAAATCAATTTGAATCCGCTTGTTGAAACCATGACCGGGTCAATGACGATGTTTTTTGCGTTGTAGAATTTCAGGTGGTCCGCAATCACTTTGATGAGCGGCACAGAAGAAACCATTCCGGTTTTTACAGCGTCCGGAAAAATGTCCGTGAACACGCAGTCCAGCTGGTCTTTTAGAAATTCTGGTGTGGACTCCAAAATTGATTTTACGCCAGTTGTGTTTTGGGCAGTCAGGGCAGTAACAGCGCTCATTGCGTAAACTCCGTTCGCTGTCATTGTCTTGATGTCTGCTTGAATTCCGGCGCCTCCGCTAGAATCAGATCCAGCGATTGTTAATGCAGTTTTCATTTTTACCTCCATGGTTTGAAAACAATCATTATTTTTTATAGCGGCAAAAGTGGTGCTCCCAGTTGTCGCTTTGTTTTTGAAATTCGAGTTTTATAATTTAATGTCATTGTCGTACTTGATACTGCGATGTTTGCATAGCAAACTCGGTTAGTAATCTTTTGATACAGATTTCCGGGTCAAGCCCGAAAATGACAAACCTTTTAGCCCGAAAATGACAGAAAAAGTTTTTCTGCGGAAGACTTGAGTTCTTTTGTTGCGCTCCGTATATTTTGCTGTGCGAAAATTGCGCTTATAACTGAAACTCCTGCAATTCCGCTGCCTTTAAGCTGGCTCATGTTTTGCAAAGAAATTCCTCCGATTGCGACAACAGGAATTTTTACAGCGCTGCAAATTTCCTTTAAAGTTGAAATTGAAACATTGTCCGCGTCCGTTTTTGTGGATGTTGAAAAAATTGCTCCAACTCCAAGATAGTCAGCTCCGTTTTTTTCAGCTTGCAAAGCCTGCTCAACCGTCTGGCACGAAACGCCGATGATTTTATCCGCGCCCAAAATTTTTCTTGCTTCAATTAATTCCATGTCGCTTTGTCCGATGTGAACTCCGCAGGCGTCTGTTTCTTTTGCAATTTTTACATTGTCGTTTATGATTAAAGGAATTTTTTTTGAGCTGCAAATTCTTTTTATGCTGAAGGCTTCTTCTAAAAATTCTTTTTCTGAAAGTTCTTTTTCCCTAAGTTGAATCAAAGTTGCGCCGCCTTCAATTGCCTGCAAAACCGCATCGCTTAAAGTTTCGCAACAGAAATTTTTTCCAAGCCATGCTCTGTCTGTAACGGCATAAAGCAAAAGGGAAGTTTTTAGTTCAACGGATTTCATATTTTGCGCCTGCTTCAAGTTCTGTGCCAGTCATGTTGAAAAGTGCGTCTATGATTCTGTTTCTGTAAGTTGAATTTCCGTCGCCTTCCTGCATTTTTTGCCATGCGATTTCTCCGGCAAGTCCCATTGCGCAAACTGCCGCCGCGCTAGATTCAAGCGTGTCTTTTCCTGTGCAGATAAAAGCTGTCATAATTCCGCTTAACTGGCAGCCAGTTCCCGTTATGCGTCCCATCTGCGGTTTGCCGTTTCTTATGACGTAACATTTTTTTCCGTCTGAAACTAAATCGATTGCGCCTGTGATTGCAACAACGCAGTTTTGTTTTTCCGCGAAATGTTTTGCAAATGCAACTGCGGCTTCAAGGTTGTTTTCTGAAACTGCATCTTCAATGTTTGCGTCCACGCCTTTTGTCTTTCCGCTTCCTGTTGCAAGAGTTTTTATTTCTGAAATATTTCCGCGGATTACATCAAATTTAATTTTGCTTATAAGTGAAAGTGCAGTTTTTGTTCTAAGAGTGCTTGCTCCGGCTCCGACTGGATCTAATAAAATTTTATGGTTCAGGCTCTGTGCTTTTTTTCCGGCTATAAACATGGCTCTTATTGTGTTGCGGTTAAGCGTTCCAATGTTTATGTTCAGACCGTTGCAAATTGAAGTGATTTCCGTGGCTTCCTTTTTTTCATCTGCCATAATCGGACTTGCGCCCACTGCGAGAATTGCGTTTGCAACATCGTTGACTGTTACATAATTTGTGATGTTGTGGATGAGCGGAGAATTTTCTCTTACTGAATCAAGACATTCTTTAAACATATCGGCCTCTTTAAAAATTTTATTTGAATAATTCCAAGCTGAATTTAAAGAGGTTTGTTTTTAAGCAAGTCCCTACGTTGGCATTATCCAAATCAGGTTGCGGGTCAAGGAATACATCCTACTCTCAGCAGGCTTTGTGCAAGCTCCCCGTGCATTAGCTATTATAAAAAAATTGCAGATAATTTCAATATGCTTTACTGTCATTATCAGGGCAAACGCATTATAAATGTATTCAGCATAAAACTGGCTCCCAGACACGGTTTTCTGGTTCAAAATCGCGCAATAATGCGCTACACGCTGATTGTTGCAAAGTAACTATAGAATTGCCTGCTCACGCGGTCGCAACAATCAGAGTGTTTTTGCCCCAGGAACCGTTCCTTCGCGCAAACTTTATTTAAATTATTTATAATGCGTTTGCCCTGCTGTCAATATCGGGCTTGACCCGGAGAGCTTTTGCGGCTGTTGATTCCTCTTTCTTTTCTATATAAACTGTCTGCATGATAAAAGAAGTTTCCATTGTTATTCAGCCTGAAAAAGAGAAAGATGAAAAGTTTATACAAAAAGAAATCTGCCTTGCATTAAAAAAACAAGGAATCAGTTTTGAAGAAAAAGACATTTCAACTGTATTTGTAAAAAAATCGATTGACGCTCGCCATAAAAATATCAAATTTTTTTTGCGCTACAAAGTTTACATCGGAGAAAAACCAGCCGATGAAAATTCTTTGCCTGACTGGAAAACTGCAACTGAAAAAAAAACTGTCGCTATAATCGGTTCTGGACCTGCAGGGCTTTTTGGCGCGCTGAAACTTTTGGAGCATGGAATCAGACCTGTTGTCATTGAGCGTGGCAGCGAAACTTCAAAGCGAAAACGCGACATTGCCATGATAAGCACAACTGGAATTGTCGATAAAAATTCAAATTATTGTTTTGGCGAAGGCGGAGCTGGAACTTTCAGCGATGGAAAACTTTACACACGCAGCAATAAACGCGGAAACATAAATGGCATTTTAAAAATCTTTGCGCATTTTGGTGCTAACAAAAAAATTCTTACGGATGCTCATCCTCATATTGGCACAGACAAACTTCCGGCAATTGTAAACAGCATTCGCAATTTTATTTTGCAACAGGGTGGCGAATTTCTTTTTGACACAGAATGCGTTGATTTCATTTTGGAAAAGTCCAGTGGTGAAAAAATTGTAAAAGGCGTTGTTGTAAAAAATCATGGTGAAATAAAAAATATTTTTGCGGATGCAGTTCTTCTTGCAACAGGACATTCTGCTGACAGCATTTACACTTTGCTTGCAAAACTTTCCCCGGAATCTCTTGAAGCAAAAACTTTTGCAATGGGAGTTCGTGTTGAGCATCCAAGAAGCTTGATTGATTCAATTCAGTTTCATGGACAAAAAAATCATGAGCTTGGAGCGGCAGAATACAGGCTGACATCTCAAATTGACGGACGTGGCGTTTATAGTTTTTGCATGTGCCCGGGAGGTTTTGTTGTTCCAAGCAGCACTGGTCCTAATGAAATTGTCGTGAATGGAATGTCTGCTGCCGGACGCAACAGCAAGTGGAGCAATTCAGCAATTGTTGTAGAAACTCGCCCGGAAGATATTCCAAATGAATTTGTTGAAAAAGCAAAGTCAATTGGAACTGAAAAAATTGCGGGGCTTCTTTTTAGAAAATTTATTGAACAGGAAACTTTCAAAAATGGAAAAGGTCAAAAAGCTCCGGCTCAGCGTCTTGTGGATTTTCTGAATCACAAGGGAAGTGAATCTCTTCCGCCTGCAAGCTATGCGCCTGGACTTGTTTCAAGCCGTTTGGATAAATGGCTTCCTGCTCAAATTTTAAATCGCCTCGAAAAAGCTTTTGTAGAATTCAACAAGTCGATGAAAGGATTTGTTTGCAATGACGCGCTTTTGATTGCTTCGGAAACACGCACAAGCACTCCTGTAAGAATTCTGCGTGGCAAGGAAAATTTTGAATGCATTGGACTACGAAATCTTTTTCCGGCTGGAGAAGGAAGCGGATATTCTGGCGGCATTGTAAGTTCTGCAATGGACGGTGAAAATGTCTGCGAAAGGATTGTATTGCAATGGAGCAAATAGTTTTAGCGGGAGTTTCTTTTATTTTTGGCTTGGATGAAATAAGAAAAGCTTTTTTGAGTATTGGAATTGAAGCTTCGTTTGCAGAAGTTCCCTATATGCTCAAGTATCAAAAAATTTCAGAAAGAGAGAAAATAGAATTTACTAAAAGAATTTCAGAAAATAAAATTGTTGTTCCGCTGTCTGAATATTGGATTTCCGAATGTATAAAAAGTAATAATTGCAGGATTTCAAAAAACGCATTGCTGGCTTCGCGCTCGAAAAAAAAACTTTATAGTTTGCTGAGCAATTTTAAAGTTCCAAAAATTTTTGATTCGATTCAGCGGGCAAAAAATTTTGTCAATCAAACTGGAAAAAATATTATTGTAAAACCCGATGGACTTTTTTCTGGCTATGGAATAAAAATTGCAAGCAAAGAAAATATTGATGAAGTTGAAAAATTTATTTTTAATGCTAGCAATGTGAATAACCGTGCGTTAAAGCTTTTTGAAATTGAAAACAACAATGCGCTTGTTACAGAATATGTTTTTGGCAAAGAATACAGCGCGGATATTTTTTATTTTAAAGGAAAAATTTCTTTAGTCCGGCTTTGTAAAAAAGAAATTGTTTTTATTCATGGAACGCCGTGCACTGCGGTTTATCAGCTTTTGAGTCTTAATTCAAAAATAAAATCAGTTCTTGAAAAATGGTGCAATGTTTTATTTGAAAAAGAAAATATTTCCTTCGGGCAGTTTGATTTTATTGAAGATTGCGAAGACGATTTTGTTCCAATTGATTTTGCGCCTAGAGTTGGCGGCGGAATTGAAGAGCTGTTAAAGTGCTGTAAAAAAAATGTCTACGCAGATGCTGTGCTGAATATTTCCAAGCAAAATGAAAATAATGCTTTTTCTTCGGATGAAAGTTATCTTTCTCAGTTTAATTATCTTCCTACGAAAAGCGGAAAAATCTTCAATGACAACTACGGGCTTATTTCTGGAAAAAAAATCATTTACAAGCGCAAGGGAGACTTTGTTCCAGAATGTCCTTCAAGTTCTGCAAGCAGAATCGCAGTTGTAATTGCAAATCATAAGTTTCCGGTTGAAAAAGAAATTTTAGATTCGCTTTTAATTGGCGAGGAGTATATTGAATTTTGGAAAAAGTAATTTAAAATTAGTTTGTTAAAAATTTTTCTTTCCAATGCCAAATTGGTTTTGCAAGCGCGTTGCTGAAAGGCTGTGTTCTGTTAAAGTCAGGAAGCCAGCTTGTGTCATCGCTTAAATCTTGGTAGAACAAATATTCAAAGTCGTAAGCTTCAATAATGTCGCGCAAAGTTTCATCTTCGTCTTTGTTAATCAAGCGGTTTTCAAAACTGCCAAGTGAATTTTCTCTCCAGTTTTTTTCATCTTCAGTTTTTGATTTGAATGGAACTGGAGTGTACTGCGACATAAGCGAAATGCAGCTTTTTCCGTCCGCATTTTTTTTAAGCCATTCAAGCGCAAGAATTGTGTCGTCAATTTTTCCGGGCAATGCAAGATGTCTTATTATAACGCCGCGTTTTATTTTTTCTTTTTTTTTCCCGCTTTTTGAAACTTCCTCTATTTCAAGCGAGAAATTTTTTATCATCCAGCTGATGCTTTTTTTTGCGACAAGAGGATAATCTTCTGCCATAAAAAGTTTTTTGCTTGCTTCGCTGCTGATTGTTTTAAAATCCGGAAGCCATATATCAACAACGTTTTTTAAAATCTCAAGACTTTCAACTGATTCGTAAGCACTGGAATTCCATGCTACAGGAATTTTAAGTCCTGAATTTTTTGCATCCTTTAAGAACTGTGCGATTTTTGGGATGTGATGGCTTCCTGTAACTAAATTTATATTTTCAGCTCCCAGTTCTTGAAGTTTTATGCAGATTTCTACAAATTCCTTTTCATCTACATTTGCGCCCATTCCTTGCTGGCTTATCTGGTAATTTTGGCAGAATGAGCATTTTAAAGTGCAGCCTGTAAAAAATATTGTTCCGCTTCCGCCGAAAACTGTAATGAGCGGCTCCTCTCCAAAATGCAAACCTGCAGAAGCGATTCTTACATTTTCTGTTTCTCCGCAGAATCCTGTTTTTCCGTTTGTTCTGTCTGACTTGCATTTTCTTGGACACTGAATGCAGTTCTGGTAAAGATTTTTTTCCATTGATTACATTGCCTGCTTGTCTAAAAAAATCATCATCATGCTGTTTAAAGTTTCAATTGGAATTTCTTCCGCCTCGCAATTTGTAATTTGGCAAAGTTCTTTCCAGTCTTCGTTGCTCAAAGCTTCCGTTGAAGAAACGTCATTTTCTATGAGCGCCTGCATTGCTCCAAGAATTTTTATGTGCTCGTCAGTTGGCTCATTTTCTGGCTGAATTGAAGTTAAAATATATTTGTTCATCCAGTAATCGGAAAAAGCGTCTGCAAGCGACTTTAAATTTTTATTTGAGTTTGAAAATAAATTCTGAATTTGAATGCAAACTTTTTTTCCGTCATAAACTGGATTTTCTGAACGGTAATGTTTTTTAATTTTTTGAATATCTGAAAAAAATTTTTGAATGTTATCCATGAAGTAAATATACATTTAATTTGTAAAAAATAAAATAGCAGTTTTTCATTGCGTTCGATTTGTGATATAATATTTTTTATGGAAAATAATAAATTTAATTTTTGTCCTGATTGCGGCTCAAAAAAAGTCCAAACACTTTTGAACGGAAGACAATGGTTCTGTCCTGATTGCGGACTTGAGCTTTTTAACAATGTTGCTTCTGCGGTTGGCGTGATTCTTGAAAATGAAAAACATGAAATTCTTTTTGAACGCCGGGCAAAAGAACCTAGGAAAAATTTTCTTGCGTTTCCCGGAGGATTTTGCGAGCCTGACGAAGAGCCTGAAAAAAGCGTAATGCGTGAATGTTCCGAGGAAATTGGAGTTGTGCCGGAAAATATAAAATTTGTCGGGGCGTTTCCAAATACTTATGTTTATAAAAAAATAATTTACAAAACCTGCGACTTGTTTTATTCTGCGTCTTTGCCTTCTGATTTTGAATTTAAAACTCAGCAGAGCGAAGTTATTTCACTTGAATGGGTAAAAGCTGAGTCTTTGTCGGATATAGAAAAAATTCCATTGGCATTCGAGTCTGCAAAAAAAGCTCTTTTAAAATATCTGGAGATAAAAAATGCACGCTAGTTTTTTTGTTTGCATTGCAGGAATTGCAATTTATCTTTGTGTTTTGTTTTTTTACTGCATGAAAATTTCAGCGAAAAAAAATGATATGAAAAAAGAAGGCAAGAAAATTCAAAAAGCCAGCGCATCGTTTGTAAGCAGTTTGCTTCTTTGCGCTCTTGTTGAGCTTCTTCCTATTTTGATTCCGCTAAAAACTTACGTGATTGTAATTGTATGCCTGTGCGGAATTTTGGGCTCTTATCTTGTGCTAAAAGAACGTTTTGAAAAATTGTAAATTCCACTAGACAAGAATCTTTTTTCTTGCTATAGTATTTTCACGTTATGGCGTCATACCCAAGTGGTAAGGGACTGGTCTGCAAAACCACTATGCATCGGTTCGATTCCGATTGACGCCTTTCGCAACTGAAGATGTCTTTTTTAAGGCATCTTTTTTTTGCGCTTACGGATTTTACAAGCAAAGCTGGAATCCGATTTTATATATTGCTGCCTTCGGGCGGCATTTTTTTTATAAAATTGCATTTTTTGTCTGTTTAAGCTAAAATATTTTTTCAATGAAATTAAAAGTTGTAGCGTTTTTTTTCTGTTCAGCAATTTTTTCAGTTGCCTTTGCTGATTCTGCAAAAATAGATTTTTGGAGCGATATTCCGCCTGAGCCTCTTTCTAAAAAGCTTGTTGAATCCATGAGCGATGAAGAGCTTCTTGCGCAGATTCTTATGTTCGGATGGGCAGGGGCAGAGCCGAGCGACTTGCTGAATTCCTGGGTGACGCAACGTGGACTTGGAAGTGTAAAAGTTTTCGGCTGGAATACTGACAATATTCAAAAAGTGGCAAAGTCAGTGCGCGTTCTTCAGCAGGAAGCGGCAAGCAGGCCTTTAAAGATTCCTCTGTTCGTTGCTACTGACCAGGAAGGCGGCTGGATTCGCCATGTAAAAGGTGAAACTTCTGATACTCCGGGGAACCTTGCAATTGGAGCTTCTGGTTATCCTCTTGACGCTTATTATTCCGGATTCTATATAAACCGTGAAATCCGTGCGCTTGGAATTAACATGAATTTTGCTCCTACTGTGGATTTGTATACGAATTTGAATTCAAGTGTAATTGGTCCGCGCTCATTTGGCTCTGATCCTGTTGATTCTGGAATTTTGGGAGAAGCTTTTGCGGCTGGCTCTATGGACGCTGGTGTTATTCCGACTGCAAAGCATTTTCCAGGACATGGCGACACAAGCCTTGACAGCCATGGAAGGCTTCCGCAGATTGAAATTGATGCGCGGACTTTGGTGAACCGTGAGCTTGTTCCGTTTGAATATTTGATAAAGGCAAAGATTCCGGCAATAATGAGCGGGCATCTTTCGTTTCCGCAGATTGAAAGCGACGGAACTCCTGCAAGCCTTTCAAAAAAATTTCTTACTGATATTTTGCGCCGCCAGATGAATTACGATGGCCTTATAATTACTGATGACATGATGATGAACGGAGCGACTTTATTTGCAGGTTCTTTTCATCGTGCTGTAATGATGGCGATTGAGGCTGGAAACGACATTATAATTTCTTCCACGACTGCCGGACTTTATGACAATATGTGGACTCGCAATCTTGAGCGGATGAGAACAAATTCAGAATTTAAAGAACGTGTAAAAGATGCTGCCCGCCGTGTTGTTTTTGCAAAGCTGAATTATTTTAAAAGTGAAAATCATGCGCCTCTTTATCCTGATGAAAATTCAATTTTTGAGCACATTCCAGATAAAGACGGACAGAAATTTTTTCTTGAGCAAGCCTGCCGTTCTGTGAGTGTTTACAAGCAAGGTTCAGCTTTTCCGTTAAAGCCTGCGGAAGGAGAACGCATTTTAATAGCAGGTCCTTTCCTTTCGCTTTATAGTGAAGGGCGAAAGCGTTATCCAAATGTTTCAACTTTTCATTTTAGCTATGAACTGAAAAACGATAACAGCAATTTTGATATTTGGAATGCGGCTTCATTAGTTTCTGTGGCGGACAGCTATGATACAATCATTATTTGCGTTTACGATAAGCACACGGCCAACATTGCGAAACGTTTGCGGTACATGGACAAGCGCATTGTCGTTCTTTCTATTATGTCGCCGGTTTTTGTTCTTGATGATTTTGACTGGGCGGACACAATTCTTTGCGGCTACAGCTATTCAAGCTATTCGTTTGCGGCTTTGTTTGGCGCATTGAGCGGAGAATTTGTTCCGCAGGGAATTATTCCTTTAAAGCACTAAAAAATCCGCCTAATGATAAAAAATCTTCAAGCGGATTTCTTGCTGCTATTCTATGAATTTTAGAATTTCTTCTTTTGGCTGATAGCCGACGCTTGTTTTTACTGCTTTGCCATTTTTGAAAAGCACAAGCATCGGGATGCTTACGACTCCGAATTGTGTTGCAAGCGCGGGCTCTTCGTCAATATTCACTTTTCCGACTTTTAAAGTTTCTGATTTTTCCGCCGCAATTTCTTCAATTACAGGAGACAGCATTTTGCAAGGTCCGCACCAGGTTGCCCAAAAGTCAACAAGGACAGGCTTGCTTGAATTTAAAACTTCTTCTTTGAAATTTGATTCAGTGATTTTTACTTCCATAATTTCCTCCAAAACTATTTTTGCTTATAATAAAGCATGCAATGGCAAAAACCTTCAAATTCAGGATCTTTTATTTGGTCTCTGAATTCTTTGCACATACATTTTGTGTCTGGAGTTTTTTCAACTCTGCACGGACAGTAGCCGCCTTTTTGCTTTAAGCCTTCTTTTACAGTTTGCGCAATTTCAGAATTTGGATTTTCAGTTATCTTCATTTTTCCTCCAAACAAAAGCAAGTCGTTATAAAAAATCTTGTGCAATTTTTTCTGTCATAATAAAAGATACAAAATGTTTTTGCATAAGACAAGTTTATGAAAAATAATCAGAATCAATTTTTCTGTGGAAAGAGTTTCTTCCATTTAGATTTAAAATTTGGTATACTTGGCGCATTTAGAAAATTGAAGATTCAGGTTTTTGAGTTTTTATTTTGTGCTGAAAAATTTTGCTTTTAAAAACTTTCCGCTTGAAAAAATAGAGGAACTATGGCTTTTTATGATTCATTCGATGTAGCAGTTTGTGGCGGAGGTCATGCTGGAATTGAAGCTTCCCTTGCTTGCGCTAGAATGGGACTGAAGACAATTTTAATTACACAGTCGATTGACTCAATTGGAAGAATGAGCTGCAATCCTTCAATCGGCGGAATTGCAAAAGGAAATATTGTCCGGGAAATTGATGCCCTTGGCGGAGAAATGGGAAAGCTGATTGACCGCTCGATGATTCAATTCAGAATGCTGAATAAAAGCCGCGGTCCTGCAGTTCAAGCTCCTCGTTCTCAAGCCGATAAAATTGTTTATTCATCTCTTGCACGCCATGTTGTGGAAACTACAGAAAATCTTTCAACTTTGATGGACACAGTTGTTGACGTTTTGACGGTTGCTTCGGATGTGCCGCTGCCAAAGGACAGTTCTGGTTCTTTGGAGTCAGGCTCGATTCCCGGAGAAAAACGCTCGGACTCTTCATACACTTTTGCAACACAAGCGTGCCGCAGCGGAATGAGACAAAAAATTATCGGTGTTGTTACGGAGCGTGGAAGAATTATTCCTTGCCGTGCCGCAGTTCTTACAACGGGAACTTTTTTGGGCGGAAGAATTTTTATTGGCGAATACGATGCTCCGTGCGGACGTTTGGGAGAAACTGGCGCATTTGGTTTGACGGAAAGTTTGAGCCGTCTTGGATTTACAACAGGCAGACTGAAAACTGGAACGCCTCCGAGAATTTTAAAGCACACAGTTGATTTTTCAGAATTTGAACTTCAGGAAGGCGACAAGGAAATTGTTCCTTTTAGCTTTGATGATGAAAAAATTGAACGCCCGATGGTGCCGTGCCATTTGGTTTATACAAATGAAGAAACTCATAAAATAATCAGAGAAAATATAAACCGCTCTCCTTTGTATTCTGGAAAAATCAGCGGAGTTGGTCCTCGTTATTGTCCGAGCATCGAAGACAAGGTTATGCGTTTTTCGGAACGGAACAGGCATCAGCTTTTTGTTGAGCCGGAAGGACTTGAAACTGACGAAATTTATTTGAATGGATTAAGCTCTAGTTTGCCAGAGGAAGTCCAAGATGCTTTTTTGAGAACCATGCCGGGATTTGAAAATTGTGTAGTAAGCCGTCCGGGGTACGCTGTTGAATATGACTATGTTGAGCCGACTCAGCTTTTTCCTTCTCTTGAAACAAAGCGTGTTGCTGGTCTTTTTAATGCCGGTCAGATAAATGGAACTTCGGGCTATGAAGAAGCGGCGGGGCAGGGACTTGTTGCTGGAATAAACGCTGCTCTTTATGCAAGGGAACATAAAAAATTGTGCGGACCGATTTGCGCTTCAGAATCATCATTTGGCTCTTCTCCTGCAAGTTCAGAGCCTGGAAAATTTATGCCTAAGCCAGTTTTAAATTCTGATGAGCTTAAAAATTTTGCTGAAATTTCCGCGCGTGAAACAGAAGCCTTGTCTAAAAAACTGAAGGAAACTCAAAAGGAATTTGGCTTTGATTTTTTTGAAAAAATTCCGTCTTATGAGCCGCTTGTTCTTGGTCGTGATGAAGCATACATTGGCGTTCTTATTGACGACCTTGTTACGCTTGGAACAAAAGAGCCGTACAGAATGTTTACTGCGCGTGCTGAGTACAGACTGAAACTTAGACATGACACTGCTGACAGACGTCTGCGGAAAAAAGGATTTGATGCAGGACTTATTTCAAAAGCGCAGTTTGAGCAGATGAATTTGAAATATCAGAAAGTTGATGAAGCTCTTAAATTTTTGAGCAAACATCCAGATGCTGAAAATCCGGGAATCTTCAATAATCTTGAATGGACTTTGGCGCAAGAAGATTTTAAGTACCGCTATTATATTGAAAAGCAGGATTCCAGAGTTGCAAAAATGCACCGTATGGAAAACGCAAGAATTCCAGCTGATTTTGATTATTCAAAAATTGTCGCATTGTCTTCTGAAAGCCGTGCAAAACTTGAAAAAGTCCGGCCGCTAACTTTGGGACAGGCTTCAAGAATAAGCGGAATCAGAAACAGCGACATAATGCTTTTAATGGTTTATCTTCACTAATGGAAAAAGTTGACTGGAACAAAATTGCCTTTTTTTCTGCTCTCTGTTTTTTTCTTTCCGCTGTGGAATATGCAGTTCCAAAGCCTCTGCCTTTTTTTAAAATTGGATTTGCAAATCTTCCTGTTTTGATAAGCCTTTCAGTGTTGAAAAAAAAAGAAACTTTGCTGCTTGTTTTCTTAAAAATTTTTTTACAGGCAGTTGTAAGCGGAACTTTATTTTCTTACGTTTTTATTTTTTCTTTTGCAGGCTCTGTCGCTTCTGGGCTTTCCATGATGCTTGCATATTTTATTTTTAAGAGAAAAATTTCTTTCGTTGGAATTTCTGTTTGCGGCGGGCTTGCAAATAATGTTGCTCAGATTTTTTTAGCCGGCATTTTTATGTTTGGCTCAAATGTGAAATTTATTGCGCCTCCAATGCTTTGTGTTTCATTTTGCACTTCGTTAGCTTTGGGAATTTTTGCAGAAAAATTTTGCAGGAAATCAGTTTGGTTTAATGGACTTGCTATTGGAAGCCCTTCAAAAGTGGATTCAGAATTTTCAAAAAATAAAAAGATAAATTTTTTTAGCATTGCTCTTTCTGCAATCGGTTTTTCTATTTTGACTTTTAGAAATTCAGTTTTTGAAATTTATTTTGTTGTTGTGTTTTTTGCCTTTTTAGTTTTTATAAAAAAAAGAGCTTTGAAAATTTTGCCGTCTGTTCTTTTGATTTTTTTTGTTGTATTTTTTTCTTTGTTTTCTCCGTATGGAAAAATTTTATTTTCTTTTGGAAAATTAAATATAACTTTGGGAGCTTTGAATTTGGGACTTGTAAAAGCTGGCCGGCTTTGCGGCTTTGTTTTTGTGTCGCAGTTTTTAATTTCAAAAAATATTTTCTTTCATGGCAGAGCAGGAAGATTTTTTTCTAATGTTATGTCTTGTTTTTCAAAATTGACAGAAACAAAGTTTCGGCTGACAAAAGAAAATTTTATTTTTCAAATTGACAGCCGGCTTTGCAAAGTTTGGCGCAATGAAATTTAAAGTCTGAATATTTCTGAGTGTGTTAATATTTCATTGCCAGTTTCCGTTATCAAAATATCGTTTTCAAGACGAGTTCCGCCAAGCGTTTTGTCGTAAAGCCCCGGCTCAAGAGTTATGATGTTTCCGACCTTAAAGACATCGTTTTCAGTTGCTCTCATGCTTACAAACGGCTCTTCGTGAATTTCAAGGCCAGTTCCGTGTCCAAGTCCATGCGGCATAACTCTATTTATTTTTGCGAAAATTTCATCAGCCTTTTTTACTGCACGCGAAATTTTTTCTTTTGGCATATAAAGTTTTTTGCATTCATCCGCAGCTTCTTGCACAGAATTTAAAAGCTGCTCCTGTTCTTTTGAAAGCGGACCCTTTGCAATTGTAATTGTGCAGTCGCTCGCATAGCCTTTATAGCAAACTCCGTAATCCAAAATTGACAATCCTTGTGTTCCCCAGCTGCCTTGCGTGTAGCCCGGAAATGCGTGGATTGCAAAACTTCGTTCTGGTCCTGCGGCAAGCGTGTCAAAACTTGTGCGTTCTGCGCCTTTTATTCTCAGCTCACGTTCTGCAAAAAGCGCAACGTCAGTTTCTGTTTTTATTTTTCCTTGGCGCAAATTTTCTACAATGATTTTTGTCATTTCATCTGTGATTGAAGCTGCTTTTTTTGTGCAGGCAATTTCATATTCGTCTTTTACAGAGCGAAGTGATTTTACAAAGTCGTGCGCAGAATTTTCTTCAGCGCAGATTTTAAAGCTTTCAAGTTTTTCTGAATATTTTTCAAACTGAATATATGGAGTTTCTGGAGAAATGCAGATTTTTGATTTTTTTTCAGAAATGGCTGAATTCAAAATTTCTTCCGCGGCATTTATGTAGCTTCTTTTAAATTTTTCAGAAGAAATTATTTCGTCAGCAAATGCTTTGTCTTTTGCTAGATTTTCGTCCCATGGAATTAAAAATGATTTTCCGCTGTCTAAAATAATTAAAGATGCGTCGCTTGGATGTCCGCAAAGATAACGCACGGCAACATCTCTTCTTTGTTCTGAATCTTCAAAAATTGCCGCCTTGATATTGTTTTGCTTTAAATACTCGCTGACTTTTTTCCGTCTGTCTTCATAAATTTGCTTTAAATTAAATTCCATTTTTCTTCCTCTGAAAATTTATTTTCGTCTTGAAATTTTTTCAAATGCTGTTTTTAAAAGTGAATCTTTTGAAATGAAAAGAAGCAAAATTCCGATTGCTCCGAAAATTGCCGCAGTTATAAAAACTGGAATTCCTTGTGAAATGATTCTTGAATTTCCGCTGAAAAATTTAATGAAATAATTTTTTGTCAGAACAACAGGAATTACTGCAATTACAGAAAACGCCGCGATTTTTATTGCATATAAAACTGCAAGCTTTAAAATGTTTCCAACATGAATTGATTTTGTTTTTCTTAAAAAAATAAAAAGCATCAATGTGTTTGCCGCGCTTGCAATTGTGAGAGCCAGCGCAATTCCTTTTCCTTTGAACTTGATTGAAAGGATTGAAGCCAGCGCAATGTTCACGGCGAAATTTATAAGTCCTGCGATTGTTGGGTTTTTTGTGTTTTGCTGAGCATAAAATGCCGGGGAAACAATTCTATTTACGGCAATAAAAAAAAGTCCTGCAATGTGAAAGTTAAAAACTTCAACAGTCATCTTGGTTGATTCTGAATTGAATTTTCCGCCTGCAAAAATTAGCGTGATAATATTTTCGCCCATTGCAAGCGAATAAAAAGTTACAGGAATTGCAATCAACGCCATTATTTTTATTGACTGAATTAAAAGCGAGTTGAAATTTTCCCACAGATTTTTTTTTGCAAAACCAGTTAAGTCCGGGAGAATTACAGTTCCGATTGTTACAGCGCAAATTCCTAAAATTAATTCCTGAAGCCTAAGCGAATATTGAAGGCTAGAAACGATTCCTTCCCCTGCACGCGCCGCCAATGCCGAAGACACAATGTCGTTTATCTGGTAGCCTGCCATTCCGATTATTGTCGGACCAATCAGCGCAAAAACTTTTTTGCTTCCTTCATTTGAAAATGCTTTTTTTAAATTTACAAAAGTTATGCGCCAGTCATTTTTTAAAACAAACGGAAGCTGAAAAATCGCTTGGATTGTTCCGCCTGAAATTACGCCGATTGCCATTGCTCTTGCGGGATTTTTTGTAAAATGGGAAAGAATATACGTTGACAAAATTACAGTTATATTGAAAAGAATCGGAGTGAATCCTGACGGTGAAAATATTTTAAGTCCGTTTAAAATTCCCTGAAAAAAAGCTGCCACGGAAATTACAAAAAGATAAGGAAACATTATCCTTGTCAAAATAACAGCTTCTTCCATTGAATTTTTGTCAGCATAAAAAATTCTCAGAATGAACGGCGCAAAAATAATTCCGGCGACCACAAAAACTGATGTCAGAAAAACGATCAGCGTAAAAGTCGCGCTTATAAAGTCCTGTGTTTTTTGTTTTCCTTCCGAAGTTCTGCATTCTTCAAGGTGATTTTTAAAAGTCGGAATGAAAGCCACGGAAATTGAATTTTCAGCAAAAAGCCTTCGGAAAAGATTCGGAATCATAAAAGCGATTCCAAATGCGTCTGAAAAAGCCGAAGTTCCTAAAAAGCGTGCCTTTGTCATTTCCCTTAAAAGTCCAAGAACTCTTGAGGCCAAGGTAAGCATTGAAAGTGAAATTCCTTTTGCTAAAAGTGAATTTTGCGCATTTTTTTCTTTATTTTTTTGAGAAGTAGACATATAATATATAGAATAATCCGCTTAATAAAATAAAGCAATCGCTAAAGGATTATTTTTAAAGGAGAGCAGCGGGAGGAAAATTTTGAAGACTGGAAAACGTCATTTAAAGTTTTTTCAATATGTTGGCGACACTCCGATTGTTCCTACAAAATTGAAAATAATTATTTTCTTTGTGGCAATGCTTTTGCTTTCTACTTTTTCGACAAACCTTGTTGCGATTATGCTTTCCCAAAGAAAAACAATTCAGCTTTCAAATATTGTGCTTGTTGATAAACTCACGGAGCTTTACAACGTTGCAAACAGCCAGAAGCAAATTGAAGCTTATTCGCAGGACACGAAAACCTCCATCGATTCAATTGCTCAAAGCGCAAAAAATGGATTTGCAAAAGATGAAAAAAACAGCGTTGCGCTTGGCGTGAATCCAGATGGCTCTCTTTTGTTTTTTGCGACTCCAAATGAAGAACTGAAATGGGAACGCTTTACAGATAAAGATTGCCTCGAGATGATGGAAAATTCTGAAACACATGAAGGTTCTGTTTCTTTCATTTCTCCTGATGGAGACGAGTATTTTGGAGTTTATAAATATCATCCGGACTGGCTTACTTATATAATCCGTGCAAACCGACGTGCTGACACAAACCGCGCGATGTATCAGGTTTTGTGGATTACAGTTGTGCTTGTTCTTATAATGTCAGCATTTTTTATTCTTATGGGAACAAAAATTCTTGACGGGCTTCTTTCAAATATCAATAAGTTTTCAACGCAGCTTTATAAAATGCAGCAGGACAAAAAACTTAATCTCATTGATATTTCAGAATCGCCGAATGATGACATTACCTATCTTGCCGCAAACTTCAATTCGCTTTCTTCCACGATAACAAATCTTCTTCAGATTTTCCAAAAGTTTGTTCCTGAAAATGTTGTTCGCAAGGCGCATGAGGAGCAGTTCATCCGTTTGGAAGGAAGCCAGCGCGAGCTTACAATTCTTTTCAGCGACATAAAAAGCTTTACTTACCGAACTGAAGTTTTGGGAAACGACATCATTGGTCTTTTGAATGTTCATTATGATTCGGTTATCAGAAAAGTCAGCGATAATAATGGAATTATCGGATCGATTATTGGAGATGCGATTCTTGCAAGCTATGGAATTGAAGAGCACGTTGAAACAAACAAATCTTACGATGCTATAAAAACCGCATGGGAAATTACGGCTGTCACTTCGGAACTTAGAAAGAAAATGTCAGACCGCCGTGCTGTCCTTGAAAAAGAACGTCCGCTTACAGAAAGCGAGGAGCGCGTTTATCAGGCTGTAATGCTTGACGTTGGAGTTGGCATTGATGGAGGAAATGTTTTCTACGGAAATATCGGTTCTTCAAAGCGAATGGCAAATACCGTAATTGGCGACAATGTAAACTCTGCTTCAAGATTGGAAGGCCTTACAAGAATTTACAAAGTCCCAGTGATTGTAAGTTCGTATATTATGGAAGAAACTCTTCGCGACAATGAAGCTGCTTCACGCTACAAATTTTATGAGATTGATACAGTTCAAGTAAAAGGAAAAACTGAAGGCGTAAAAATTTATTTCCCGCTTGACAAAGAATGTTCTCTTGATGAATGGAAGTTTGAAAACCTTGACGAGAAATTTAAAATTTTTGAGTACGGACTAAAAGCTTATTATGATGGCGACTGGAAAACTGCAAGAGCCGAATTTAAAAAATCAGGCTTGGATGTTGCAAAAGTTTTCCTTGAAAGAATCGGAATGAAATCTTCACCAGAAGACTGGAGTGGAATATGGGCAATGACGACAAAATAAATTCAATGGTTCCTGCGGCTGCGAATGTTCACAAGGAAGTTGCGCTTCTTCTTGAAAATGAACTAAACAGAATTGCAATGGACAACAAGCGTGAATCTTTCAGCATAGAAGATGAATTTTCAAAGACAAAGAAAAACAGCTTTTCGTTCATGTGGCAAAATATGTGGCTTAGGCTTCTTATTTGCTTTGGAGTTGTTTTTGCGATTACAGTTTTCCTTGTGCTTTTTGTTGCAAATTCAAACAGAGAAATAAAAGTTGAAGTAAGCGAATTTAAAAGCTTGAATCTTACCAGCTTGCTGAACAAAGTAAATGACATCGACCAAAAAATCCACGAAATTGAAAATGCTAAAAAAGCGATTGAAGAGCAACGCAATGCGGAAATCGAGCGAATCGAAGGAATCCGCGCTGCCGCATTAAAGTCACTTGCCGCATTGAATATTAAAAATAAAACCCGGCGGCTTCAGCAGGAACAGCAGATTGAGCAGACTTACAAAGTTGATTTGGCTTCAGTGGAAAAATACAATAAATTCATTGCGAACTATAACGAAGATTTAAAAATGTACACGGAGCAGCGCAATGAATTCGATGCTACAAGAGTTCAGGAGGCGGAAAAGCAAAAGGCGATTATAAACAGCGAGCGTTTTTTGCATGAAAAGGAAAAGGAAAAAATAATCAATGATTATGAATCTCGCCTTGAAGATTCAAGAAATCTTTTAAAGCAAACTCAGGCTGAAGATTTAAAGCGTCAGGAAGAGCTTCTTGCGTTTACAATCAATCAGTATGATCCGCCGATTCCAAAAGACAGCTCAGATGCAAAGTCTATTGTTAAAGTTGCAGAAAATTTCACTGATGAATACACGGGACCTGTTTATGAGGATATTGAAATTCCTATTTCAGAAGATGCGTCAGAAGACTTTAAAGACGTGTTTGAAATTCAAAGAGACTTGTACGATTCAATTGAAAAAATTTCTGAGCTTTTAGAGCAGCTTCCATTTAAAGATGAAAATGCTGTTGCTTCGTTTGTTCGCTCGATGAAGCGTTATGCGTACACTGCCGGAAATCAAATTTCAGTTGCAAGCGTTTCGGAAGTCAACAGGCTCATTGCGGAAAAAACTTCCGTGGAAAATGATTATGAGCGCGTTTCTACAGACTACAATGAATTCCTTGAAGCGATTTGTTCAGAGCCTTTTGGTAAAAGCACAGCTGACGGAATTATTGCAAAACAAGGCGATTTGTTCGGCACAGAAATTTACATTGCCGAATTCAGCCGCAATATTTTCACGAATCCTGAATACCGCGATTTTATTTTCCCTTGTTCACTTTGGCGCGGAAAAGACAAAATTGCGATTGGCGAAATTTCTTTGAACGATGACGGAAAATATGTTTTGTCAAATCTTGCTTTTGGCGGCGGATTAAAAATAAAAACTGGCGACAGAATTATTTTTGGAGAACCTGTAAATCCCAAAGCTAAAAAGTAATTTAAAATAAAATTTTATTTCTTTTGCAGTGTGGCGGCTTTTGGTGCTGCTTGCGCTGCATTGTTTTTTTATAGTTAAAAATTAGGTTGAAAAATGTCTGATTTAAAAAACACAGAACGCCTTGATAAAATTCTTTCAAACAATGGAATTGGAACGCGCCGTGATGTAAAGCGTCTTATAAGAAGCGGAAAAATTTCTGTAAATGGAATCGTTGTAAGAGAACCTGAATTTCATGCAGACGGAAGCACTGACGAAATTCTTGTGGACGGAAAAATTCTTACGGTTGAACAAAATGCTTACTTTATGATGAACAAGGCTTGCGGCGCAGTCTGCTCCACAAAATCCGACAGAAGAAAAACTGTTTTTGAATATATTTCACCAGAAGACAACAGAAAATATCCGGGCGGAAATCTTAGCACAGTTGGAAGGCTTGACGCGGATACCGAAGGACTTCTTGTTATTACAAGCGACGGAAATTTAATTCACCGGGTTACATTTCCAAAGTATGAAGTTCCAAAAACTTATCTTGTCTATTTGCGAGATTCAGTTGATGATTCAGAAAAGCTGAGCTACGAAAAAAAACTTGCCGCCGGAGTTCACATTGAAGCTGAAGGTAAAGACGGAGAAGCTGACTGCCGCCCTGCCGTAATTGAATGGAAAGAAAAAAATCAGTATTATACCAAAACTAGCGAAAATCCTTCGGAAGTTTGCTGCCTTACTGTTACGGAAGGAAAATTCCACGAGGTAAAGCGAATCTTCAAAGCCCTTGGAAACGAAGTTGTTTACTTAAAAAGAATAAGAATCAACAATCTTTTTCTGGACGAAACTTTGGAAGAAGGAAGTTACAGACCGCTCACAAAGGAAGAGATAAGACTTTTAGATGTAGAGGAAAAAAATGACTGACATTGAAATTGCCCAGAAAAATGTAATGGAGCCAGTTGAAAAAATCGCGGAAAAAATTGGAATTGACCGGGAATCTTTGGAGCTTTACGGAAACTATAAAGCAAAAATTTCCTTTGAAAAACTCAATGCCTTGCAGAAAAAAGCGCTTGACTCTTCTTCCCGCGGAAAACTTATTTTGGTTACTGCAATGACTCCGACTGCTGCAGGCGAAGGAAAATCAACTGTAACAATTGCGCTTGGAGACGGCCTTAGAAAAATCGGAAAAAAATCTGTAGTTGCTTTGCGAGAGCCTTCGCTTGGTCCTTGCTTTGGAATAAAGGGAGGTGCTTGCGGCGGAGGTTATGCGCAGGTTGTTCCAATGGAAGACATAAACCTTCATTTTACAGGCGACATTCATGCAATTACGGCTGCAAACAATCTTATGGCGGCTCTTATTGACAATCATATTCAGCAGGGAAATTCCTTAAACCTTGATCCCCGCACAATTTCCTGGAAAAGATGCGTGGACTTAAATGACCGCTCTCTTAGAAATGTGATTGTCGGACTTGGCGGAAAAATTGACGGAGTTCCGCGTGAAAGCCATTTTCAGATTTCAGTTGCAAGCGAAATAATGGCGATTGTCTGCCTGTCAAAAACAATTTCAGAATTGAAAGAGCGCATTTCAAAAATTACAATCGGCGCAGACTACAATAAAAATCCTGTTACATTCGGAAGCCTTGGATGCACTGGAGCTGTCGCCGCGCTTTTAAAAGATGCAATCCGCCCGAACTTGGTTCAGACGCTTGAAAAAAATCCTGCGTTTATACATGGCGGACCGTTTGCGAATATTGCTCACGGATGCAATTCAATCAACGCCACACTTTGCGCGCTTGCCTTGGGGGACTATGTTGTTACTGAAGCTGGCTTTGCCGCCGATCTTGGAGCTGAAAAATTCTTTGACATAAAATGCCGCATGAACGGACTTGCTCCAAATGCCGCTGTGATTGTTGCTACTGTGCGCGCTCTTAAAATGCACGGCGGTGTTGCAAAGGCAGATCTTGCCGCAGAAAATATTCCGGCTGTTGAAATCGGATTTGCAAACCTCAAGGCTCACATTGAAAACATGAAAAAATTCGGAGTGCCTGTCGTTGTTGCAATCAATAAATTTATTACAGACACTGATTCAGAAATTGCGCTTGTGCAGAAACTTTGCTCAGAAAGTGGATGCAACGCTGTGGTTTGCGAAGGCTGGGAAAAAGGCGGAAACGGAGCTGTTGACCTTGCTCATAAAGTTGTTGAGCTTTGCGATTCACCTTCTGAGTTCAAAAATATTTATCCGCTTGATATTCCGCTTAAAGAAAAAATTGAAATTCTTGCAAAGGAAATTTACAGGGCTTCTTCTGTTGAATTTGAAGGAAAGGCTTTGAAAAAACTCAATCAGTTTGAAGAGCAGGGATTTGGCTCGCTTCCAATCTGCATGGCAAAAACACAGAATTCAATAAGCCACGACAAATCTTTGCAGGGCGCGCCAAAAGACTACGTGTTCCCGATCCGCGATGTTCAGCTTTATTCTGGAGCAGGATTTGTTGTTGCATTTGCCGGCGACATCGTTGATATGCCTGGACTTCCAAAAGCTCCTGCAGCTCTTAATATAGACGTTGATGACAACGGAATAATTTCAGGACTGTTCTAAGAGCAGCAAAAGTGTCATTCACAGCTGCTCTAAATACGTCTGGTCAAGGCACGCTTACGCTCAAGACCTTAACTCAGCCGTTTTTAAGGTTTTGATAAACCCTAAATAAAAAAAAGCATACTTTGTAAAAATCCAGAGTATGCTTTTTGCAAAAATTATTATTTCTTAAGCTGGATTTTTATTGCGTCAAGAAGCTCATTGTATTCTTCAAACGCTGGAAGTTCTGGATTTTCCGACTTTATTTTGTCTGTGCTTTTAAATAAAAATCCCGCTTTGCTCGCCTTGATCATTCCAAGGTCGTTGTAGCTGTCTCCAGAAGCGATTGTGTCGTATCCAATTGACTGAAGAGCTTTTACTGTTGTCAGCTTGGAATTTTCGATGCGCATTTTAAATCCTGTAATTTCCCCGGAATCAGAAACTTCAAGCGAATTGCAGAAAATTGTAGGCTGTCCGAGTTTTTTCATCAGCGGAGAAGCGAACTGCGTGAATGTGTCGCTGATTATTATTGTCTGGCAGATTGATCTAAGCTCGTCAAGGAATTCCTTTGCGCCCGGAAGCGGATCTATTTTTTCAATTACTTCCTGAATTTCCTTGAGCCCAAGCTTGTGCTCCTTAAGAATTCCGATTCTCCAGTTCATGAGCTTGTTGTAGTCCGGCTCGTCGCGTGTTGTGCGTGTAAGCTCTGGAATTCCAGAAGCCTTTGCAAATGCAATCCAAATTTCAGGAACAAGAACGCCCTCTAAATCTAAGCATGTAATGTACATATTTTTCTCCGAATAAAATTTGCCTTAGTTTATCAGAATCTGAACCATTGTGCAATTTTAAGCCGATTTTCTATTGAAATACGCATAAATATACAGGAATAAGTGATATTCTTCAGGAATATTGTATATTCTCGAAGAATTTGCATAAATATTGAAGAATAAAAGATATTCCAGACTTTTTATGCATATTCTTCAGGAAAATTTCATATTCTTGAGTTTTTTAACGAATTCCACCTGGAAAATGCAATATTCTTGAAGCTTTTAAAGAATTCCAGAGGAAAATTAAATATTCCTGAAGCACGCTATTAAAAAAAAATTATTTCTGATATATTTTCCGCTATGGAAAGAAAGATTGAGATACTTGATTCTACTTTGCGCGACGGTTCGCAGGGAGAAGGAATAAGCTATTCTGTTCAGGATAAAATTCATATTGTGCAGGCTTTGGACGACTTGGGCATAAAATATATTGAAGCCGGAAACCCTGGCTCGAATCCCAAGGACATGGAATTCTTTCAGCGTGCAAAAAGCCTTAAACTGAAAAATTCGCAGATTGTTGCGTTCGGCTCAACAAGAAGAAAAGACTCTTCATGCGCGGAAGACGCTAACTTGCAAAGCCTTCTTTCTGCGGAAACGGAAACTGTCGTTATCTTCGGAAAGACTTGGGATTTTCAGGCTACGGAAATTCTTCACGCTTCCCTTGAAGAAAATCTTGAAATGATAAGGGACACTTGCGCATATTTAAAGCAGCGCGGACGCAATGTTATTTTTGACGCCGAGCATTTTTTTACAGGCTTCAAGGCGAACAAGGATTACGCTTTAAAGGCTTTGGGTGCTGCGATTGAAGGAGGGGCGAGCGTTCTTTCACTTTGCGAGACAAAGGGCGGCGCAATGATTGAAGAGTGCCGCGAAGGTGTCCGTGCCGCTGTTGAAAAATTCGGGGCGGGCGCGGTGATTGGAATTCACACGCACAATGATTCAGGGCTTGCCGTTGCAAATTCTCTTGTCGCAGTTGAAGCCGGCGCAACTCATGTCCAGGGTGTTCTTCTTGGATTCGGCGAGCGCACAGGAAACGCAAATCTTTCTACAATAATTTCGAACCTTCAGCTTAAAATGAACTGCAAGTGCATTCCAGAAGAAAACATAAAGCTGCTCACTCCAATCTGCAAGCGCGTTGCGGAAATTACAAACATAACTCTTGACCCGGGGCTTCCGTATGTCGGCCAAAATGCTTTTGCGCACAAAGCCGGAATGCACATCGATGCGGTTCTAAAAAATCCGTTTGCTTATGAGCACATCGAGCCTGAATCAGTTGGAAATTCCCGCGTGTTCCTTATGAGCGAAGTTGCCGGAAGAAGCATGGTCATTGAAAAAATCAGAAAGTTTGATCCGTCAATTACAAAGTCAAGTCCGGTTGTTTCAGAAATCATGGCGAAGGTAAAAGAGCTTGAGCATCAGGGCTACCAGTTTGAAGGCGCAGACGGAAGCTTTGAGCTTTTAGTCCGCAAGTCGATTGGAAAATACCAGCCGTTCTTTAAATTGCGCTACTATAAAACTTCCGACGAGTCTCCGCTTATTGAAGATGGTCTTTATTCTTTTGCCCAGCTTAAGATTGAAGTTGACGGCCATGAAGAAATTGCCGCCGGAGAAGGAAACGGTCCTGTTAATGCTCTTGACTTTGCGTTGCGCACTGCGCTCAAATCTTTTTATCCGAGCGTGCAGGATATTCACCTTACAGACTATAAAGTCCGTGTTCTTGACGGAAAATCTGCAACAGCCGCAAGTGTCCGTGTTCTGATTGAATCTACAGACGGAACTGACAGCTGGACGACAATCGGTGTGAGCTGCGACGTTATTGAAGCTTCTTGGCTTGCCTTGGTTGACTCTTTTGAGTACAAACTGATTAAGGACATTGAAAAAAAGTACCACAAATTCATTTAATGTTCTTTACATAAATGTTGCTTTGGAGTATTTTATAAATACTTTATAAACTTTAGTATTAGTAAAGTATGCATTGACTTTTTATAGGAGTTTGATTATGGAAAAAAATATTGCCTTGATTCCTGGAGACGGAATCGGTCCTGATGTTGTTGCCGAAGCTGTAAATGTCTTGAACGCAGTCGCTTCAAAATTCGGACATAAATTTAATTACGAAACTGTTACAGCAGGCGGATGCGCAATCGATAAGTTTGGAAAACCGTTGCCGCAAGAAGAACTTGACAAGTGCCTTAAAAGCGATGCAGTTCTTCTTGGCGCTGTAGGCGGTCCAAAGTGGGACAACCTTCCGTCTGAGCTTCGTCCTGAAAAAGCATTGCTTGGTCTTCGCGGCGGAATGAAAGTTTTTGCAAATCTTCGTCCTGCTGTAATGTGGAAGCAGCTTAAAGATGCTTGTCCTTTAAAAGATGAAATTGTTGGCGACGGACTTAACATTCTCATTGTCCGCGAGCTGATTTCTGGAATTTACTTTGGAGACAGAGGAACTGCAGCTGACGGAAAATCCGCATGGGACACAGAAAAATATACTTGGAGCGAAATTGAGCGCATTGTCCGCATGGGATTTGAATTCGCGCAAAAACGCCAGAAACGTCTTTGCGTAGTTGACAAGGCGAACATCTTGAATTCAAGCCAGCTCTGGAGAAAAGTTACAGAATCTGTAAAAGGCGACTATCCTGATGTTGCGCTTTCTTACCTTTATATTGACAATGCTTCTATGCAGCTTGTCCGCAACCCGCGCCAGTTCGATGTAATTGCAACAAGCAATATGTTCGGCGACATTCTTTCTGACGAAGCAAGCCAGATTACAGGCTCAATCGGAATGCTGGCTTCAGCTTCATTGGGCGACGGAGGTCCTGGACTTTACGAGCCGATTCACGGTTCTGCTCCAGACATTGCCGGAAAAAATCTTGCGAATCCTCTTGCGACAATTCTTTCTGCCGCGATGCTTTTGCGTTACAGCTTTGGACTTGAAAAAGAAGCAAAAGTTATTGAAGACGCTGTTAATTCAGTTCTTGATGAGGGCTACAGAACAGGCGACATTGCTGGAAGCCACCTTGAAGAGCTTAAGTCTTCTGGAAAACTTGTTGGCACAAAGGAAATGGGCCAGCTTGTTGTAGAGCGCATCTAGTTTCACTCTTTCTGAAAAAATTTAAAGCCGTTTGCATTAAGCTGAAAAGTTTTTTGCAGACGGCTTATCTTTTTTAGTCAGTTCTGGCTTTTGTTTTTGTTTGTGTTTTCTTTCATTTGGGATTACAATTAAGAAAATGCAAAATATTTCTATTTTTTCAGATGACAAGGAACATGAGTTTTCCCAGATAAAAAAAAGTGTTAGCGGCTACATTTTGGATAGCGGCGATATAAAAACAAATCAGTACAAAAAGGCAATCGCTGCCGACGCAATGATTCTCTATGAATTCAATCTTTCAAAAGACTTGATTGTAGGAAATCCTGTGCAGAGAATGAGCGACCGGATTATTCAGCTTAAGCCTGCGATGGGGCTTCCTGAAAACTGCTCTTACACTGATTTTATTGACGCGCTTTGCTGGGATTTGTCGGATGAAGAAAAAAAACGTTTCCTTGAGAAGATGAACGTTTACTGTCTCTTGGATTCGTTTATAATGGAAAAATATGAAATTCAGTTTGACTCGAGCAGGTCTACTTATAACGGCGAATCTTTTTGGACACGCACAACAATAATTCTTACAAAGGACGAAAGCACTGGCAACATAATGGGACTTGCCGTTGTAAAAAATATTACGAGCGGTTACAGGCAAAAAGAAGAAAAACTTTATCAGCTGGAAATTATCAACGCTCTTACAATTGAGTACAGCAATGTTTTTATGATAAATGTAATGTCTGGAATAATCCGCATTGTAAGAATTAACGACAGAGTAAGTTCTTTTTACAATGAATCTTTGGAAGGTCTTCCTTATGACGATGTGCTTGATTTTTACGCCAGCGTTTCAGTTTATGAAGATGACCGCGACATGATCAAACGTGCTTTTTCTCGTGAAAATATTTTAAAGCAGCTTTCCAAGCGTGAAAGTTATTACGTAAATTTCCGCTCGTATATAAACAACAAAATTTCCTATATGAAGCTTACGGTTGTTAGAATTGGAAATATCCGCGAGACTGGAAATGTTCTTATGGGCTTTATGAATGTTGATACGGAAACCGAACATGAAATGAAACAGCGGAAGGCATTGCAGGAAGCGTTGTCTATGGCGGAACTTGCAAGCCACGCAAAGTCGCGTTTTCTTTCCAACATGAGCCATGACATCAGAACTCCTATGAACGCAATTATCGGATATACTTCGCTTGCGGAAAAGCACATTGGAAACCCGGAACTTATAAAGTCGGACCTTGCGCGCATAAAGACAAGTTCAAGCTATTTGCTTTGCCTTATAAATGATGTTCTTGATATGTCCAGAATTGAAAGCGGAAAAATAAAAATAAAGCTTACGTCAAATTCAATTGAAGATATTCTTTCGGAAGTTGACAGTGTTATTCAGCCGCAGCTTCAGTCTAAAAAACTTAATTATTCAGTTTTGCGCCATGGAAATCTTAGCCGTAAAGTTTTTTGCGACAAGCTCAGGCTCAAGCAGATTCTTATAAACATTCTTGGAAATTCTGTAAAATACACTGGAGAAAACGGCTCAATAAAATTCACCGCTGCGGAAACTCCTTCTGTTTCAGACGGATATTCTTCTTATCAATTCAGAATCAAGGACAACGGAATTGGAATGTCGGAAGAGTTTCAGAAAAAAGTTTTTAATCCTTTTGAGCGGGATGAAAATATTGAAAACTTTCATGTTCAGGGGACAGGGCTTGGACTTTCAATTTCAAAAAATCTTGTTGAAAAAATGGATGGCTCGATTTTCCTAAAAAGCAAAAAAGATGTGGGAACAGAATTTCTTATATGTTTTGACTTTGAAAATGCCCCTGAAAAAGAATCTGGCAAAAAAGAAATTTCTGCTTCCCTGGAAAAATCAGTGGACTTGAAAGGAACTAGAATTCTTTTGGTGGAAGACAACAGCCTTAACCGCGACATTGCAAGGGAACTTTTAAAGGGCGCGGGCTTTGTTATTGACGAGGCTGAAAATGGAAAAGTTGCGCTGGATATGCTTTCTGCTTGCCCGGAAGAATATTACAAAGTTGTTCTTATGGATGTGATGATGCCTGTCATGAACGGATACGAGGCTTCTATGAAAATCCGCGAGATGAAAAGCAAGTCCAAGTCTTCTATTCCGATTGTGGCGATGACGGCGAATGCTTTTGAAGAAGACAAGGAGCAGGCATTGAAATCTGGAATGGATTATTTTGTTTCCAAGCCATTTGATATAAAGTCGCTGCTTGCACTTTTATCCGAAATCCTTGCAAAATAAAGCTCTTGAAAAATGTGAAAATTTCATATGCGGCAAGAAACGTCGCATCAATTAGCTAAGTTGAGGAAAAAAGGTGTCTTGTCTTCCCTCCAAAAAAGTGCAATACTATTGCAAAAATTACCAGCTTGTTTTGGAGGCATTTTATGAGTTCAGATTTTCCGTTGAGCCATAGCCAGCTTGTTGAGCTTGCAAAGAAATTTCCTACTCCTTTCTATATTTATGATGAAAAAGCAATCCGTGAAAACGTAAAATATTTTTATAAAGCGTTCAGCATTTTTCCTTCGTTCACGGAATATTTTGCGGTCAAGGCGCTTCCCAATCCTTACATTTTGAAAGTTCTTGAAAGCGAAGGCTGCGGCGGAGACTGTTCTAGTTTGCCTGAACTTATGCTTTGCGAAAAATCTGGAATAACCGGACACAGAATAATGTTTACAAGCAACGATACTCCTGCCCAGGAATTTGTTTATGCGCAGAAACTTGGAGCAATTATAAACCTCGATGACATTACTCACATTGACTTTTTGAAAAATACTCTAGGCGGAAAGCTTCCAGACACAATCTGCTTTAGATACAATCCGGGACCTTTAAAGGAAGGCGGAAATTCCATAATTGGAAAACCGGAAGAAGCTAAGTACGGTCTTACAAAAGAGCAGATGATTCAGGCTTATAAAATTTGCAAGGCGGAAGGCGTAAGGCATTTTGGAATTCACACGATGGTTGCTTCCAACGAGCTTAACCCTGATTTCTTTGTTGACACTGCGCGCATAGTTTTTGAGCTCGTTCTTGAGGTTCAAAAAGAGTGCGGCGTTAATATTGAATTTGCGGATCTTGGCGGCGGAGTTGGAATTCCTTACAAGAGCGGACAGAAAAAAGTTGACCTTGATTATGTCGCAAAAGGAATAAAAGCTCTTTATGACAAGATGATTGTTCCGGCTGGGCTAGATCCTTTAAAGCTTTGCTTTGAATGCGGACGTCCTATTACAGGACCTTACGGCTGGCTTGTTACAAAGGCAATTCACGAAAAAAATATCTACCGCAACTACATTGGAGTTGACGCAAGCATGGCGGACTTGATGCGCCCTGGAATGTACGGCGCTTACCATGAAGTTACTGTCAGCGGAAAAGAAAATGCTCCTAAAGATTATGTTTATGATGTTTCTGGAAGCTTGTGTGAAAACTGTGATAAATTTGCGGTTCAGAGAAATCTTCCAAAAATTGAAACAGGAGACCTTTTGATTATCCACGATGCCGGCGCGCACGGAAGAGCGATGGGCTTTAACTACAACGGAAAGCTTCGTGCTGGAGAACTTCTTTTGCGCTCAGATGGAACTGTAAAAGAAATCCGCCGCCGCGAAACAGTCGAGGATTATTTTGCTACATTGGATTTTGAAGGACTGAAAGACTTCAGCTGATTTTAGCTTGAATAGATTTGCCATTGGAGGTAAAAAGATGGTTGAAAAAATTGAATGGAGCGATTCTTATCTTTTGGGAATTCCTGAAATTGACAATCAGCACAAAAAGCTGATTCAGATTGCAAATGAACTTTACGCTGCGGCGACTGGCACAGATGAGGCTTACGGTCTTAATATGGCGAAGGTTCTAAAAAAACTTACAGACTACACGGTTTACCATTTTTCAAATGAAGAAGAATTTATGCGCAAGTATGGATATTCCGGTGTTGACATTCACAAGACTGCGCATGACAACTTTATAAATGAAGTTAACCATCAGATTAAGCGGCTTTCTTCTGACCGCAAAGATGACGGTGCAAGATTTTATTCTTACATGGTTGGCTGGATTTTGAATCACATTGCAAAAGCAGACCGTGTCTGGGCGGCATTTGTAAAGCCAAAAATTTAATAAGCAAATTTTTTATTTGAACTTTGCAAGACTTCCGGTTTCTTTTGGAGCTGGAAGTTTTTTTATTTTCATTCTAAAAAGCAAATTCCTTTTTTCAGCAATTCAGAATTTATTGACATATCATTTTAGTTAGTGTAAGATAACGAAGATTAGGGCAGGTTAATTTTTATTTGTTTTAGGTAATCATTGTTGCTCTTTGTTAACTTGCCAGGAGGTTTTTATGCCATTATTGTTTGCAAATCCTGGAGATGAGGTAAAAATTTCTGGTGTGAATGGAAATCCGCAGGTAAGACAGCACTTGAATGAACTTGGATTCAATGTTGGTTCTTTAGTTACGATTGTTCAGAAAGTAAAGACTGGCTTGATTGTAAAAGTCAAGGAAGCCCGTGTCGCATTGGACAGCAGCATGGCTTCCAAGATTATTGTCTGATTTTCTAAAACTAAAATCAAAAACTGAAACTTTCTCATTGGCTTTTTATAGGAGTAAAAATAAATGGGTACATTGCGTGAAGCACAAGTAGGTTCAACTGTAAAGGTAAAAAAGTTGAACGGTGAAGGCGCTTTAAAAAGACGTCTTATGGACATGGGATTTACAAACGGATGCGAAGTTTATGTCCGCAAAGTCGCACCTCTTGGCGATCCTGTTGAAGTTACAATTCGTGGCTACGAGCTTAGCGTTCGCAAAGATGACGCTGAAAATATTGAGGTAGAATAAAATGTCAGAAATCAGAATTGCTCTTGCAGGAAATCCAAACTGCGGAAAAACCACAATGTTTAACAACCTTACAGGCTCAAACCAGTACGTAGGAAACTGGCCTGGAGTTACTGTTGAAAAGAAAGAAGGAAAAATGAAAGGCATGAAGGATGTTGTTGTAACAGACTTGCCTGGAATTTATTCACTTTCACCTTACACTTCAGAGGAAGTTGTTTCCCGCGATTATCTTATCAAAGACAATCCGGACGCAATCCTTGACTTGGTTGATGCTACAAATATTGAAAGAAACCTTTATCTTACAACTCAGCTTCTTGAGCTTGGAAAGCCTACAGTAATTGCCTTGAACATGATTGATGTTCTTAAAAAATCAGGTGATTCTGTTGATACAGAAAAACTTCAGGCTGAACTTGGATGCACTGTAATTGAAACAAGCGCGCTCAAAGGAACTGGTGTAAAAGAAGCCGCCGCCGCTGCAAAGAAAGCTGCTGAATCTGGAAAAGCTTTTATTCCGACTGCTGTTTTCTCAAAAGATGTTGAAGAATATATTTCAAAGATGGAAGCTCTTGTTCCTTCAACTGTAAAATCAGAATTGAAAAGATGGTACGCAATAAAGCTTCTTGAACGCGATTCTGTTGTGCTTGGACAGCTTGCTCTTTCTTCTGCGGATTCTGCAAAAGCTGAAGAAATTTCAAAGGCATTGGAAAAAGCAAAAGATGATGACGTTGAGTCAATCATAACAAATGAACGCTACGTTTACATTCAAGGAATCGTAAGCCGCTGCGTAAGAAAGTCTGGACAGAAAATGACCCGCTCAGACAAAATCGACCGCATTGTTACAAACCGCTGGCTTGGAATTCCAATTTTCCTCGCAGTAATGTGGGTTGTTTATTACATTGCAGTTTCTTCTCTTGGAACTGTTTTGACTGACTGGGCAAATGACGGACTCTTTGGAGACGGCTGGAACTTCCTTGGAATTGAAGGACTTGCTATTCCGGGAATTTCAGCTTCCGTGGAAGAAGCTCTTACAAATGCCGGTGCAAATGAAGTTCTTATTGACTGCATTGTCAACGGTGTTATTGGCGGTGTTGGAGCGGTTCTTGGATTCGTTCCTCAGATGGCTGTATTGTTCCTTCTTCTTTCTTTGATTGAAGACTGCGGATACATGGTTCGTATCGCGTTTGTTATGGACCGCATTTTCCGCAAGTTCGGACTTTCTGGAAAATCATTCATTCCGCTTCTTGTAGGTTCTGGCTGTGGTGTTCCTGGAATTATGGCAAGCCGCACAATCGAAAATGACAACGACAGACGTCTTACAATCTTTACTACTACTTGGGTTCCTTGTGGAGCAAAGCTTCCTGTAATTGCGCTTATCGCTGGTGTTATCGGTGCAAAACTCACTGGATGGGACGGCGGTTCTCTTACACTTTTGATGTATGTAATCGGAATCGGAGCTGTTGTAATGGCAGCAATTATGCTCAAGAAAACAAAGCCTTTCCACGGAAAAGCCGCGCCTTTCGTTATGGAGCTTCCGCAGTATCACCTTCCGCAGCTTAAGACAGTTCTCATGCACACTTGGGAACGCCTTAGAGGATTCATTGTAAAAGCCGGAACAATTCTTTTCGTTGCTTGTCTTGTAATCTGGTTCCTTTCTTCTTACGGATTCGCTTCTCCAAAAGATGAAGTTGTAGAAAATGGCGAAGTTGTTGAAGAGGCAGTTGAAGGCGGATTCGGACTTGTTGACGCAGACGAATCTTTGCTTGCTGACGTTGGAAATGTTATCCGTTACGTATTCAAGCCTCTCGGATTTGGCGAAAAAGTTGGCGGCTGGCAGAGCGCGGCGGCTAGCTTGTCTGGATTCAGCGCAAAAGAAGCGATTGTTTCTACAATGGGCGTTCTTGCAAATGTTGATGAAGAAAATGTTGAAGATGACGCAGTTGTTGCTGAGGCTATCAGCGGATGGTTTGCTACAGCGTTGGCAGCCTTTGCATTCCTTATGTTCAACTTGCTTGATTCTCCTTGTCTTGCTGCAATTGCTACAATGGCAAACGAGCTTAAGAGCTGCAAATGGTTCTGGTTTGCAATCTTGTTCCAGAATGTTTTTGCTTACGTCTTGACATTGATTGTTTATCAGCTTGGAATGCTTTTTGTTCATGGGCACTTTGGTGTAGGAACTGTATTTGCCTTTGTTTTCCTTGCAGGAATTATTTTCGCTTTGTTCAGAAAAGATCCTTACAAGGGACAGTACTTTGATTCAAAGAGCGCGTCATAAAAAATATGGGCGGTTCCATAGGCAAATTTTCTATGGGGATAATGATTGCCGTGCTTGCAGTTCTTTATGTTCTGTGTGTCGCGGTAATCACAATCATAGAAAAAATAAAAAAGCATAAACAAAAAAAAGGATGAAGCTTGAGAAAGTTTTGTTCTTGAACTGAATAAGGCTTTCTAGGAATTTTTTCTTGGAAAGCCCTGTTTTTTTATAAAGTTTATTTATTTTTTTCAGAGGCTTATTATGATTGGAAACATTATAGGAATTCTTGTGCTTGCGGTATGGCTTGTCGCTGTCATTGTTTATATTGTAAAGCAGAAAAGAAATGCCCGTTTAAGCGGAAACCGCATCTGCATAGGATGCCCAGGAGCCGCTGCTTGCAAAAAATGCCATTGCAAATAGAAAAAAATTCTGTTGATTAAATTAAAAAAAAATGATAGCTTGAATTGTCAAGAAAACAGCGTTGTTGATTTTTTGATTCTCTGGAGAGTCTCCATAAATCCTTGTGGAGCGCCGAAGGGTTAAGGCTATTCAAGCCGACATCTCAGGCAAAGTGGACAGAGCATAAAAAATGTCCGTTCATCACTCTTTGGAGAGCCTGTTCAGGTAAAACTGGACGGCTCTTATTTTTTTTCTTGCGAGGACACTAAAATGTCTTTTGAAGCAATCCTCAACAAAATTGATGATGTCGTATGGGGACTTCCCACCATCATCCTGATTTTTGTCACAGGTCTCCTGCTGACAATCCGTACCCGCGGAATCCAGTTCACGAAATTCGGCCGCGCGTTCAAGAGCATCTTCAAGGAGAACGAAGGCCACGGCGAGCTTTCGGGATTCAGCGCGCTCTGCACGGCTCTTTCCGCAACAATCGGAACCGGAAACATTGTCGGAGTAGCAACCGCTATTCTTGCAGGCGGTCCGGGAGCTCTTTTCTGGATGTGGTTCATGGCGATTCTTGGAACTGCCACAAAGTACGCGGAATGTATGCTTTCAATCAAGTACCGCGAGGTCAAGGAGGACGGACACGTTCTTGGCGGACCTTTCTATGTGATTGAGAAGGGAATGGGCAAGAACTGGAAATGGCTTGCGGTTCTTTTCGCGATTTTCGGAACGCTCGTAGGACTTTTCGGAATCGGAACTTTCACTCAGGTGAACGGAATCTGCGGCGCGGTTCAGAACGCTTTTGATCCTAACAAGGCTGCGGTCGCTTTCTCGCTCGGCGGGAATTCATATTCCTGGGCGACTGTAATTGGTGGCGCGGTAATTACCATTGCGACGGCTCTCGTTGTAATCGGCGGTTTGAAGAGAATCGCAAAGGTCGCCGAAAAAGTTGTTCCTGCCATGGCTATAATCTACGTGTTCCTCGGACTTTCAGTTCTTATCATGAATGCGACAAAAATTCCTGGAGCTTTCGCGCTCATCTTCAGAGGCGCATTCGGTGCTGACACAGGAATGCAGGCACTTGCAGGCGCGACTGCCGGAACAATAATAAGAATGGCAATGCAGAAGGGAATTGCGCGCGGAATCTTCTCCAACGAAGCCGGCCTTGGTTCAGCTCCGATTGCGGCTTCAGCGGTTCAGACAAACGAGCCTGTCGAGCAGGGAATGGTGAACATGACCGGAACTATCATCGACACTCTGGTTATCTGCACGATGACAGGACTTTCAATCGTAATCGCAGGCGGCGATGTATGGAACAGCGGACTTTCAGGAGCGGCTCTCACTTCGGCCGCGTTCTCAAAAGTTCTCGGCGGCGACCAGCATTCGGTTCAGTTCCTGCTCATGCTCTGCCTTGTGTTCTTCGCGTTCACGACAATCCTCGGCTGGGACTACTATTCTGAGAAATGTCTTGAGTACCTTTCAAACGGAAACATGACGGTCGTAAAAGTCTACAGATGGCTCTACATTCTTGCGGTTGCAATCGGACCTTACATGACGATTTCTGCGGTCTGGACAATCGCCGACATCACGAACGCGCTCATGGCAATTCCGAACTGCATCTCGCTGATTGTTCTCAGCGGCATTGTGGCAAAGGAGACAAAGGCATATTTCGACAGAAAGCCAATGCTTTAATGCTGTATTAAATTTCATTTTTAGAGGCATGGTGTGTTTTGCATCATGCCTTTTTTCTTGCAACTTTTTTTATAAAACCGTGTCTTATATTTTAAGAGGTTACAGAATATATGAACCAGATTGTTTCGCCTGCTGCACAGGTTATTGTTTCGATTATTCCGATTGTTGGAATTTGTTTTGCGGCATCAATTATTTTTTTCGCCTTGCTATGGAAGCACCACGAAAATGTAATGTTGATTCAGAAAGACTCGTACAATCCGCCGAGAATCGACTTGCGGAATTTTTCTTTGCTTTTGGGACTTTGTCTTGTTGGCGTGGGAATTGTTCTTTCATTGATGTTTGTGCTTTTAAAGCATCTTTCCTGGGGGCTTTTAGGCGGACTTATTCCGCTTGCAGTCGGTTTAATGCTTTTGCTTTTCCACAGGATTTCAAAGTAATTTTTCAGTTTTAGTTTTTATCTATGAAAAAAACAATTTCTTCGTCTCTGGAAAATCTTGTTATTAGAAAACGTGATTTTTACTATGTGCAGGAAACCTTGAACGGTTCTTCCCGCGCGTTTTCCAAGCTGACGGGTTTTTACTATAAACGTATTTTTGCAATTGGAATGCGGTTTTTTCATAATCAGGCTGACTCTGAAGATTTTGCGCAGAATGTTTTTTTGAAGGCTTATGAAAAACTTTCAAGCTTTAAAGGCGAAAGTCTTTTTTCAACTTGGCTTACAAGAATTGCCTTTACAACTGCGATGAATCAGAAGGAAAGAAGCCGCGATGCGGAAACTCTTTCTGATGAAAATTTGATTCCGGGAAAAATAAAAACGCCTGAGGAAGAGCTGATTTATTCTGCGACTGTGGAAGCCGTAAAAGGCTCTCTTGAAATTTTGCCTGAACGTTATGCTGAATGTGTGAGGCTTTATTTTTTCAACGGAATGAGCCATGAGGAAATTTCAAAAGCCACAGGAATTCCTGTAAACACAATTAAGTCGCATATTTTCCGCGCAAAAAAAATTCTTGGAAAAAAGCTGGAGGATTATAAATGAAAAAGAACTGCGATTTTTATATGGATGAATTTTTCGCCTTAGACAAAAACGAGCGGCTGCCTGCAAGTCTTACTGTACATCTTTTGTTTTGCAAAAAATGCAGAAACTTTGTAAGAAAATTTTCACTGCTTGAAAAAAAATGTTCCAAGGAAAACATGAAAAAAATTTCATGCGACTCAAAGAATGTTGTTGAAATAATGCGCCGCCTTGATTCAGCTTATGAAATGTACAACTTGCAAAAAGAACGTGTTTCGATGCGGCAGTGGCTTGTGGCTGGCGCGGCTTTGATTTTGTGTGTTGTTCTTTTTGAAATGCTTGCGTTTTTTGCTTCCGCGGAATTTTTTGTTTTTCCTTTATCGCTATTTTTTGCGTTTAGCATAATTATGTATTGTGCGGCTTTTGTTGGAACAAATATGGATTTTTTCATTAAAAAGTGGAAAATCCAATGAAAAACTGATATAATCTTGGCATGGAAATTTTGAACTCTCTACCCGGAACACCACTTCCACTTGGAGCTTCTGTTGCTAAAGACGGAGTTAATTTTTCAGTTTTTAGCCGGAATGCCACAAAGGTATTTTTGGAATTTTATTCTGCCAGCGAGGACAGTGAGCCTTATGCTCAAGTTGAATTCAGTCCTTCAGAAAATAGAACCGGCGATATTTGGCATGCGTTTTTGCCTGGAATAAAGCCCGGCTCTCTTTATCTTTTTAGGGTAGACGGACCGTTTGAGCCTTCAAAAGGCCATAGGTTCAATGTGCATCAACGGCTTTTTGATCCTTATGCAAAGGCGATTACTCCAGTTTCTGTTTTTTATAATCTTCCGCCTGACTATTCTGCGCCGCTTGATAAGAATGACATCGAGCATGGAAAAAATCAGTGCGCAAAAGTTTTTCCAAAATGCGTTGTTGTTGATAATGAAAACTTTGACTGGCAGGGAGACAAGCCGATTAACAGGCCTTTGTCAGAAAGCGTAATTTATGAAGTTCATTTAAAGGGCTTTACCGCTGGAAAAAATGCCGGAGTTTCTTGCCCGGGAACTTATGCTGGCTTTATTGAAAAAATTCCTTATCTTAAAGATTTGGGAATTACTGCGGTTGAGCTTCTTCCTATTTTTGAATTTGATGAATTTGAAAATTCAAATGTGAACCCGCGCACTGGCGAGCGGATGAAAAATTACTGGGGCTACAGCACAATAAATTTCTTTTCGCCGAAAGCTTCTTTTGCGGCGGACAAAACTCCCGGCGGCTGCGTGAATGAATTTAAGGCTTTAGTTCGGGAGCTTCACAAGGCTGGAATCGAAGTTATTCTTGACGTCGTTTTCAATCACACTGCGGAAGGAAACGAGCATGGAGTCGCTTTGAATTTCCGCGGATTTGAAAACAGCGTTTACTACACTCTTGTTGGCAGCCACAAAGAATACTACATGAATTTTTCAGGCTGCGGAAACACTGTTAATTGCAATCATCCTATAGTAAGAAATTTTATAATTGACAGTTTGCGCTACTGGGTTTTGAACTATCACATTGACGGATTCAGGTTTGACCTTGCTTCAATTTTGAGTAGAGGACAGGAAGGCGAGCTTTTGAAATTTCCGCCGCTTACAAATGCAATTGCAGAAGACCCGGTTCTTGGCAAGACGAAAATAATTGCAGAGCCTTGGGATGCTGGCGGTGCTTATCAGCTTGGAGGTTTCCCTGGCGGAAGATGGGCTGAATGGAACGACCGTTTCCGTGATGACATAAGAAGATTTTGGCGCGGAGATGAATATGTTTCTACAAATGCGGCTACAAGAATCAGCGGCTCAAGCGACTTGTTTACAATTTCTGGACGCGCTCCGTATCACAGCATAAATTACGTTTGCTGCCATGACGGTTTTACAATGAACGACTTGGTAAGCTACAACGGAAAGCACAACGATGAGAACGGAGAAGGCAACCGCGATGGCTCAGACTCAAACTGGAGCTACAATCATGGCTACGAAGGTCCTACATTGAATCCTGTAATTGAAAAAATGCGAAACCGCCAGATGCGCAACTATATGCTTACGCTTTTGATTTCGCAGGGAACACCAATGCTTTTGGGCGGAGACGAATTCCGCAGAGGACAGCAGGGAAACAACAATGCGTATTGCCAGGACAATGACATCAGCTGGTTTGACTGGGGAAACTGCGGCTTGAATTCTGCGCTTGTCTCGTTTACAAGAAAAGCAATCGAACTAAGAAAAAATCATCCTGTTTTCCGCCGAACTGAATTCTTTAAAGGCAGCATGGCAGGAAAGCAGCCGGACATTCAGTGGTATGCCGCCGACGGAAGCAATCCCGACTGGAGCAAAATTTCAAGATTTCTTGCATTCAGGCTTTTGGGAACATTTGATTCCGGGGCAGGAAAAATTTCCGATAACGATTTTTTCATTGCCGCCAACACAGACCGTCAGGATATAATGCTTAGAATTCCGGCTATTACGGATTCACGAAAATGGTACAGAGTCGCGGACACTTCTATTGAAGATGAAACGTCGCTTCTTTCTGTGGAAAATGCTGAAACTTTGCTTTCTCAAGACCGCTATGTGCTTCCTGCCAGCTCTATGCTGATTCTGGTTGCAAAATAAAACAGGGTGGGAACTTGAATAAGGAAACGTTTCCATATTATACTAGGTAAACATAATGCCGTTTTGCTTTCTAGCTTAACAGGCTGATTGGAGGAATATAAAAATGACTTTTGATGCAGAGCAGTTTAAGGAAAATCTCACAGCCCGTCTGCGCCGCCAGTATGGAAAAGACATCACACAGGCAAATAAGCACGACTTGTTTGATGCAGTAAGCGCGAGTGCGCTTGAAATTATCATGCCAAACTGGATGAATACCCGCAAAGAGTATGAGGCTAAGCCTACAAAGCAGCTTTACTATTTGAGCGCAGAATTTTTGATGGGACGCGCGCTGGGAAACAACCTGATTAATTCTGGCATTATGGAGCAGGTGAAAGATGTCCTTAAAGACATGAACATCAGCTATGATTTTATTGAAGACGAAGAGCCTGATGCTGGTCTTGGAAACGGAGGCCTTGGTCGTCTTGCGGCTTGCTTCCTTGATTCACTTGCAACTCTTGAATATCCAGGACATGGATACGGAATCCGCTATGAATACGGAATGTTTGAGCAGCACATTATCAATGGCGAGCAGGTTGAATTCCCTGACAACTGGCTTAAGCACCGCGATCCTTGGGAAGTAAAAAGAAGTGATCTTGCTGTAACTGTAAAATTCGGCGGACAGATTAAATATGGAAAAACTCCTGACGGACAGGATAGATTCTATCTTGAAAACGCAGAGGAAATTACAGCGACTCCTTACGATATGCCGATTGTTGCTTACGGTTCAAACACTGTGAACACATTGCGCTTGTGGCAGGCTTCAAGCCCTAACGGATTCGATCTTCAGCTTTTCAATGATATGCAGTACCACCGCGCAGTTGAGCGCCAGAACGATGCTGAGAATATCAGCCGTGTTCTTTATCCAAATGACAACGGTCCAATGGGAAAAGAACTTCGTTTGCGCCAGCAGTATTTCTTTACTTCTGCATCTCTTCAGGATTTGGTTCATCACTTTGTAAATACTTACGGAGCTGATTTCTCAAAGTTCCCTGAATATCATGTTATTCAGCTTAACGATACTCATCCGGTAGTTGCAATTCCTGAGCTTATGAGAATTCTCATTGATGAATACAATGTGGGCTGGGACGATGCTTGGAGCGTTGTTCAGAAAACTTTCGCTTACACAAACCACACAATTCTTTCAGAAGCTTTGGAGAAGTGGACAATCGAAGTTTTCCAGAAACTTCTTCCGCGTATTTATCAGATTGTTGAAGAAATCAACCGCCGCTTTGTAATTGAGCTTCGCCAGCAGTTCCCTAACGATTATGAAAAGCAGAACCACATGGCAATTATCCATGACGGAAAAGTTTATATGGCATGGCTTGCAATTCATTCAGGTTTCAGCGTAAACGGCGTTGCTGCCCTTCATACAAAAATTCTTAAGGAACAGGAACTTAAGGACTGGTACAAAATTTATCCAGAGAAATTCAACAATAAGACAAACGGCGTTACACAGAGAAGATGGCTTTTGTTCGCAAACCCAGAGCTTTCAGATTTCATCACAAAAAGAATCGGACACGGCTGGGAAAAAGAACTTTCTCTTCTCAAAGGCCTTGAAAAATATGTTGATGATGACGCTTCTTTGGAAGAGCTTATTGCAATCAAACGCCACAACAAGGAAAAACTTGCTGAATATTTAAAGCACAGCCAGAATGAATTCCTTGACCCGGAAAGCATTTTCGATACACAGGTAAAGCGTTTGCATGAATACAAGAGACAGCTTTTGAACGTGTTCCACATCATGTATCTTTACAACAAGATTGTGGAAGATCCAAGCTACAATCCTCCTGCACGCACATTTATCTTTGGCGCAAAGGCAGCTTCTGGTTACCGCCGCGCAAAGGCAATAATCAAGCTTATCAACACTGTTGCAGAAAGAGTTAACAATGACCGCCGCGTCCGTGGCAAGCTCCGTGTTGTGTTTGTTGAAAACTACCGCGTTTCAGTTGCAGAAAAAATCATTCCGGCTTCTGATGTTTCCGAGCAGATTTCAACAGCAGGATTTGAAGCTTCTGGAACTTCAAACATGAAGTTTATGATGAACGGCGCGCTCACAATCGGTACTTTGGACGGCGCAAATATTGAAATTGTCGAAGAGGCTGGAGAAGACAACGCATTTATCTTCGGTCTTAAGGCGGACGAAATTGTCAAGATGAAGCAGGAGCATTCTTACAATCCTACAAAATACCTTGACAGAAATCCGGCTCTTGCAAAAGTTGTAAATCAGCTTGTTGACGGAACTTACGATCCAAGCGGACTTTTGTTCAAGGAGCTTCACGATTCGATTGTTTACGGTGTTGAAGGACAGCAGCCTGACGTTTACTTTATTCTTGCTGACTTTGATTCTTATGTTAAGGCTCACGAAAAGCTTGCCGCTGAATATGCTGACAAAAAGGCCTGGGCAAAAAAAGCTTTAATCAACATTGCAAACAGCGGAAAATTCTCAAGCGACCGCACAATTGAAGACTACGTAAAAGACATCTGGCGCTTGAAGAAAGTCGTTGTAAAATAACTTTTGACACTGGGTTTGTTCAATAAGTTTAAAATGTCATTGCCGTGCTTTTTGCATGGCACTTCTTGCTCCGTGTGGATTTTTCTGCACGGAGTTTTTTTATTTTGGGTTTATCCAAGCCGTATTGACCTTTAGACTGAAAACTTATTATCTTATCCGCTATGGAAAAACGTGAGCTTTCTATTATTTTTGGAGCGGGTCTAGTTCTTACTGCCGCAATCTGGGGATTTGCTTTTGTTGTTGTAAAAGACAGCTTGGATTTTGTCGGACCTACCTGGATGGTTGCAATCCGCTTTACAATTGCCGCTGTCTGTTTTGGCTTGATTTTTATAAAACGGTTTAAGCATTTAAATAAAGATATTTTTTTTCACGGATGCTTTTTGGGAATTCTTTTGTTTTTGGGTTACCTTACTCAGACGATTGGCTGCAACTTCACAACTGCCGGAAAAAACGCTTTCCTTACAACTTTCTATGTGATTCTTGTTCCGCTTATCGGCTGGCCAGTTTTTAAGAAAAAGCCGGGCTGGTATGTCTGGGTTGCGGCGGCTGTGGCTCTTACAGGAATCGGCTTGCTTGCCCTTGACGGAGACGGCGCTTGGTACATCATGAACCGCGGAGATGTTCTTACTTTAATCTGCGGAATTTTCTTTGCGCTTCATATAATTGCAGGCTCATTTTTTGTAAAGAAAGAAGATGTGATTTTGCTTACATTTTTTCAGTTTGCGGCTAGCGGAGTTCTGGGATTTTTAACTGCGCCTTTTTTAGACGGGAACTTTGACATTTCACTTATAAAAAATTCAACTGTTGTTGTTTCCATGCTTTACCTTGGAATTTTCAGTTCAATGGTTTGCTTTGTACTTCAGAATGTCGGATTAAAATATGTTCCTTCTGCGCTGGCTTCTCTTTTTCTTTCTTTGGAAAGTGTTTTCGGAGTTCTTTGCAGCTGCATTTTCCTTGGTGAACACCTCACGCCAAAAATGTTCGTTGGCTGCGCCTTGATTTTCTGCGCAATAGTTTTAGCGGAAGTGATTCCGAATTTAAAGCAGGACAAGAAATAACTCGATTAGGAATTTGGTTTGAGTTTTCAACAGATTATCGGGTCAAGCCCTATACTGACAGTAATGTGTAAAACTCGACATTAGACAAAATGACCTTTGATGACACAAAATCAACTTGTGTCATTATGACATTTTTTATAAAAGTGTCTTGATAAAATCTTTTATCCGTGCTAGTCTTTTCTCCAGTTAAACTTTATGTTTATTGGAGTAACTATTATGAAGAAAATTGCTTTGCTGGCTTTTGCCGCTGGCCTTGGATTTGCTTTTGCAGGCGGTGTAGATAACAAGACAAATTTGAATCAGGGCTACATGAGAAATCCTAGCCGCAATACAGAAACTTTGCGTCCGGAAGCTGTTTTGTACAATATCGGCGGAACAGCATTTATGAACGATGGACTTTACTTTGAGCTTGGAAACCAGTTTGTTTTAAAGAATTATTCCGACAAGCTTGACGGACAGAAATTTGAAGACGACCAGAATGTTTATTTTTATCCAAATGCTGAAGTTGTTTACAAGAAAGACAACTGGGCTGCATTCTTTGGCTTTGGCGTTTTTGGCGGCGGCGGAACTCTTGACTACAGCGACGGAACCGGACTTACTTCATTGGCGCTCCAGAGTGGATTTGCAAATAAATTGAAAGCTAGTCTTCCGTTGCTCATTGCTTCTGGAGCTTGTACTCCTCAAACGGCAGCTTCTTACATAGCTTCTGCTTCTGCAAAAATGGCGGCACATTCTCTTGAAGTTTATTCAGTTCAGCTTGGAGAAATTCTTGGAGCTTCATATAAAATCAATGACATGATTTCTGTTGCGGCGGCAGGAAGATTTATGCACGGCGAGCAGAACATCACGCTTAAATGCGACGGCTTGCAGTCAGTTAACGGCGGAAGCTCAAAAATCGGCTACGAATCAAACGGATATGGATTTGGCGGAATTTTCGGTGTTCACATTAAGCCTTGGAATACTCTCGATGTTGGAATCCAGTATCAGACAATTACAAAACTCAAGTACAAATACGACGACTTGACTGGCGCCTATGCGTCTTCTTTCCTTAACGCTGATGAAGGCGACAACTTTAAAAATGATTTGCCGGCTGTTTTGAATCTTGGCGTGGGCTACACTTTCTTTGACAAGCTTAATGCCAGCATGAGCTTCAACTATTATTTCAACAAGCAGGCTACAATTGAAAGCCCGATTGACCGCTCTGAATACGACTACGATGATTCTTGGGAAATTGCTCTTGGCGCGGACTACAGACTGAATGAGCAGCTTAGCTTTGGAACAGGCTTCTCTTATGGAAAGCAAGGCTCAAAGTCTGATGTGAACAATGTGTTCAGCCCGGTTCTTGACAACTTTGTTATTGGAGCTGGCGTTGAATATTCACCTGTAAAACTCGTTACAATTTCTGGCTCTGCAATGTACTGCAAATATTTCAGCGAAGATTACAAAAAAGCAGGATACACAATGGAGCTTTCAAAGGATGTTGTGATGCTTGCGTTGGGCGTTACTGTAAAACCTTTCTAGGAAAAATCATCAGGACTTGCAACTTCAAGGGCTGCCGATGCCAAGTTTTCATTAAGCTTGCTTCGTGCGGCCTTTTCTTTTGTTGTTCCAGCCGCTCCAATAGAAAGCCTTTGTTTTTGAAGCAAAGCGTTTTGCTCTTGGAAAAGTTTTTTTGCTGAAACTAAAATTTCCTGCGCGGCTTCTTCTGTTACTTTTAGAGTCTCTGCAACTTCGTTTTCATTTGATTCTGCAAGGCTTTTTAGCGTGCCGAATTTCTTCATTAAAAGCGCGTCTCGTTTTGGACCGATTCCATGTATTTTTGTAAAAGGCGAAACAGTGTTTTCTTTTGTCCTAAGCTCTTGGTTTCGGCTTGTGGCAAATCTGTGAGTTTCATCCCGCACACGCTGAAGCAATCTTAGAGCGTCGCTTCGTTTTGGAAGGCAGATTGGCGTGCTGTTTCCGGGGCGGTAAATTTCTTCGTCGCGCTTTGCAAGGCCTGCGATTGGAATATCAAGGTCAAGTGACTTTAAGATGGAATCAACTGCATTTACTTGCCCGATTCCGCCGTCAATTAAAATCAAATCCGGTAATTCTTTTTTTTCGTTTACAAGCCTTGTGTACCTTCTTGAAACCGCCTCTTTCATTGAAGCAAAGTCGTCTATTATTCCATCCGTTGTTTTCAGCCTGAAATATCTGTAGTTTTTCTTGTCTGGGTTTCCGTTGTAAAAACTGATTAAGCTGGCCACTGGAAATTTTCCGCCGATATGCGCAATATCAAAGCCTTCAATTCTTGCAGGAAGATTTGGAAGAGACAGTTCTTTTTTAAGCTCTTCCATTGCCGGGAAATCTCCGCGCTCCCTCATTCTGCGCACTATGTCTTCTTTTGCATTTTGCTGCGCCATTCCTATTGCGGCTTTATGGACGCTTGGTGAATTTTCATTTACCGCGACTATTTCAGTTTTGATTCCGTAGGTTTCAAAAATCCACCGCTTCATAAATTCAGTTCCGTCGCTTTGCATTATATAAATCTGCGGAGGAATAAGCTCCTTTTCATTGTAATATGAAGCCATGAATTCCGGGATAAGCTCCGAGTCTTCGTTTAGGCTTACAGTTCTATAATTGTCTCTGCCAAGCAGTTTGCCGCCGCGCATTTTTAGAACTGTAAAACTTACAAGCTCGCCTTCGCGCCAAGGAGCAATGTAGTCTTTGTCTGTGCCTTCAAAACTTTCAACGATGTTTCTGTGCTGAAGAATTTCCAGTGCTTTGATTCCGTCGCGCAATCTTGCGGCTTTTTCAAAGTTCAAGTTTTTTGCAGCTTCCTTCATCTGGTCTTGAAGTTTTTTTACAGTTTCTTCGCCTTTGCCCTCAAGTAGCGAGCAAATTTCTTCGATAAATTCATTATAGGTGGATTCGTTTGTTTTTTTGCAGCACGGAGCTTTGCATCTTCCTATGTGGTAATACATGCATGGAAAATTTTTTTCGCGGAACTTTTTGCATCTTCGCAGCGGATAGATTTCATAGAGCGTTTCTAAGAATGAATCCAATGCCGAAGCATCAGGAAACGGTCCGAAATAAATTGAGCCGTCATGTGTTATGTTTCTTGTTTTAAAAAGGCGCGGAAATTTTTCTTTTGTAACTTTTATTACAGGATAAGATTTTCCGTCTTTCAGGCTGATATTATAGCGCGGTGAATATTTTTTTATGAGGTTGTTTTCGAGAAGGAACGCTTCATATTCATTGTCGGTTGTAATATACTCAATAGAGCGGGCGCGGCTTATAAGCAGTCTTGTCTTTATGTCCTTGTTTCCGCTGAAATACGAAGTGAGCCTGTTTTTTAAATTTTTTGCTTTGCCTACATAGATTACGGTTTGTTCTTCATTCCGCCAAAGATAAACTCCGCTTTTTAACGGTGCCTTTAGCGCGGTTTGATGAAGAATCTCTCTATGTGAAAGTTTTGGCGTAGAATTTATTTTATGGTCGTTCATATTATGAATAAAAATATTTTGACTGCAATTATAGCATTTTTTTTCGCGCTTTTGAATACTGCCTTTGCCCAGGAAAAATCCATTGTGCTTGGCGGAAAAGATGGCTGGCCGGCACTTTCAAAAATGGACGGAATTGTTCAGGGAAAGGGCAGGTTTGGCTATGACGCGATGGTTCTTGCAACCAACAGCAGGCCTTTAGACAAAGACACAGACCTTCTTATTAATTTTGAAAACAATGAAGTAAAAGACGTTTCTGGAAATTATTCTGTTACAAGCAATTCTTTAGTTCCTGCAGAAAAATCTTTTATGGGAAAATATTCCGGGCTTTCACGTGGAACTGGCGGAGTCCGTTTGCGTGGCAAAGGCGATACGATTTTTGGAAAGCAAGGGCAGGGCGGCTCAATCACAATTGAATTTTGGCTTAAGCCTTCAATTGCAGAAAACGGAGAAATTGTTTTTTCATGGCGGTCATCAAGAACTGTCGCAGGCTATCCGCTTTACCAGATGATAACGGCAAGCTTCTTTGGAAATCATCTTGAGTGGTCGTTTACAAATGTTTTCAATGGATATGTAAAAGACGGCGGCGAAATAACACTTTCAAGCTACACGACTATAATTCCAGAAATTTGGATGCACCACGCCATTCACTTTGATCAGGATACAGGAGCGTTTGAATACAGAATCAACGGCAAACTTGAAGACCTAAAATATGTTACAACTTCCGGGCATGAAACTGGCGGTTCTGTGTATTCTCCGATTATGGGAGTTCCTGCCGATATTGACATTTGCCCGCAGTACACTGGTCTGATTGACGATTTTAGGATTCAGCGCGCATCAAAAAGCGAAGTTTCAGAAGACCTTAGAATTGACAACTATAAAATTTCAGGCGGAAGATTTGAAACAGAGCCAATTCTTTTAAGCCAAGGTTCAAGCGTTGTAAGCATTGATGCGGTTGTGGACAAGCCTTCAGAAACTGGAGTTGAATTTTTTATCCGCAGCGGAGACAACTTTTACAACTGGACGAAGGATTTTCCTGAATGGATTCCTGTAAGGTCTGGAGAAAAAATTGAAAATGTTTCTGGACTTTACTTTCAGATTGCAGCGGAATTGTATCCAGACGGAAAAGGCTCGCGTTCTCCTTCTGTTACACAGCTAAGCATAAACTACAAAGAAATTCCTTCGCCCCTTGCTCCGTTCAAATTGACAGCTGTTCCAATGGATGGCTCTGTGGTTTTGACTTGGCCTTATTCAGTTGATGACAGCGTTGGCGGCTATTATATTTTTTATGGAGAGCGTCCAGGCGAATATTTAGGCAGAGAAGCCTTGGAAGGTCAGTCTCCTATTGACGCAGGAAATTCTGTTTCTATAAAATTAAACGGCTTGAAGAACGGAAAAATTTATTACTTTGCAATAGCCTCTTACTCAAGATATGACTCAAGAATTATGGGCGAGCTTTCCAAAGAAGTTTTTGCCCGGCCTTCAAGAAAATAGGAAGAAAGTTATGGATAACGAGAGCAAGCGAAACAATGGAATTTTGGACAGAGCAAATGCCGCGATTCTTTCCAGGGATTTTGAACAGGCAGCCCGCATTTACAGAGGACTTTTAAAAAGCGATCCGCAGAACATTGAGCTTCTAAGTTCCTTGGGAAATCTTTATGTAAAAAGCGGCGATGATGAAAAAGCTCTTGCATATTTTAATGAAATTATCCGCATTGATTCAAAAAATGTTGAAGCCTTGAATTCTCTTGGAGGTGTTTACCGACGCCTTAAAAAATACGACGATTCCATTTCTGTTCTTGAGCAGGCAGTTATTGCCGATGAGTCAAACGTTCAGTCTTTTTACAACTTGGGCTTTACGTTCAAGCTGATGGGAAAATATGACGATGCCCTTAATTGCTTTAACAGAGTTGTCGAGGAAAACCCGGAAGATGTTCTTGCGTTCAACCATATCGGCTCAATTTACGCGTTGAAAAATCAGCCCAAAGACGCTGTGTCTTCTTATCTGCGCGGACTTAAAATTGACCCGAACCATCCGATTCTTCATCTGAACCTTGCAAAAAGCTATGACTCTCTTGGAGAATTTGAAAAAGCCCAGTCTGAATATGAAGCCGCTTTAAAAACAAAACCGGGCTGGCTTGAAGCTATAGAAAATTACGCCGACTTGCTTTTGAAAAAAAATAAGACACACAATGCCGGCGAGCTTGTAAGGCACGCTCTGAATTTAAATCCAAAAGATGCCGCCATGCACACAAAACTTGGAGATGTCTACACAAAGCAAAGCGACTTTGACAATGCGGAAGTTGAATACAATGAAGCTTTAAAAATCCGCCCGGAATTTTCAAAGGCACTTTCTGGACTTGCATCTACTTACGAATCAACTGGAAGAAATGAAGATGCCCTTGAAATAATGGACCGCATGGAAAATGCATCTCCAGAAGATTCCTCAATGCTTTGCCAGTATGCGCATATTCTTTTGAGCGCAGACAGAATTGAAGAGGCTGGAAAAAAAATTCAGTGCGCCTACGAAAAAAATCCAAGCGATGTCCATGTGCTGAATCTGCTTGGCCAGTATTACATTTGCATTGGAGACGAGCGCAAGGCTTCCGGCTGCTTTAAAAAGATAAAGGCGTTGAATCCTAGCTACTCTGATTTTTACCGTGAAGGCGGAATGCGCTATTCGCAAAAAGGCGAGCTAAAAAAAGCGGAAGAATTTTATCTTCGCTATATCGCTCAAAATCCAGAAAATGTGGACGGCCTTAATTCCATTGCAAAAAACTACGAGGCGCAGGGAAATCTTACTCAGGCAATGTCCACTTATAATCAGATTGAAAAATTCGATTCTGAAAACAAAGCCTGGAAAACCGGCATTGAGCGAATAAACAAAAGGCTTCTTGACTCTACAAATATTTTTGCAAGCGCAGGAAATTCCATTGAAGATGAATTTGGAGATGCGGACGAAAACTTTGAAATTGGACTTGGTGAAAAAACTGAGTCTCCAGAAATTTCTTCTTCTGAAATTGAACAGCTGCCTTCTGCTTCAAGCGAAATAAAAACTGAGACAGAATCCATAAGCGAACCGGAGCCAGAATTTGAAAATCTTCAAAATGAAGAAGTCGCTGTTGAAGAAGTTTTTTCAGATGGAAAACTTGATGCTGAATCAGAAGACAATGACAAGGAAAAATATTCCCAGAGCCTTGACAATTTAGTTCCAGAAGAATATCAAGACGAAGATGTTGGCGGACTTGAAGAAGACGAAACGAGCGCAGAAGATTTTTTTGCTCAGAATCCATTTTCATCCGGAGACAAAGCTTCTGCTCCCAAAGAGAATTCTTTTGAGCCTGACTTTGAAACAGAAAGTTTTGACTTGGAAGAAGAAAAGCCTGCTGTAACTTCTATTCCGCTTGAAGAAAAAAATACAAAGAAAGAGATTTCTAAGCGTGAATATAAAATGCCCGAAGAAAAAATTCCTGCGCCTCAAAAAACAGAACCAGAAACTCCTGTGCCAGAAGAAGAAATTTCTGAGCCAGAAGAGCTTATTGATGATGAAGATTTTTCCGAAGATGACGTTTTTGATTTGCCGGAACAACCTGCTGATTCAACTGAAGATTCCGAAGATTTGTTTGAAGATGAAAACCTGAACTTTGAGGATGACGATTTTGGCGAAGAGGAAAAAGACCTTGCAGCTCAGGAATTCTTTATGGAAAGCGATGAGCCTGAAAAAGCTACAGAGCCGCTTCAAGTTGCAAACGGAACAGAGTTTTCAAACTTGAATGATGAAAATACTGCGGATAATATAGGCGATAAAAAAGAGAGCGATGAAAAATCATTAGAAAATTCTCAGACTCAGCTTTTTAAGAAATTAAAGGCATTGTGCCGTTATCTTCCAGAGCAGCAGAAAAAGAATTTTCTTGAAAGCAAGACAAACCTTCAGCTTGAATATATAATTTCGCGCCTGTCTGGAAAGCAAGGACTTTTTGCTTCCGCTGAAAATGCAAGAAAAACTTCCGGTTTTGTTCCTTCCGCACAGGAAAACGAAACTGGCATAAAGCTTCTTTTTAAAGTTATTTTGTGCTTAAAAGAGCTTGTAAATTACATTCAAGATGAACAGATTTCAACTTTGCTTTCTGCGGAAATAAACAGGATGTCAGAAATCCTGCTTCCTTATTCCGGCGAATAAAAAGCAGGCTATGTTGATTTCTTTTATTCATTGTGATATTTTACAGTATGAAAGTTGCTATCTTTTTAGGTTCCAAGTCTGATTTGGATACAATGAAAAAGTCCGCCGATGTTCTAAAAGAATTTGGCGTTGAATACAAGGCTTACGTTATTTCTGCGCACAGAGCAGGAGATTTGCTTGTAAAAACTATTGCAGCTGTAGAAAAAGAAGGCTGCGATGTAATTATTGCAGGCGCTGGACTTAGCGCAGCTCTTCCGGGTGTTATCGCCAGCCGCACAGTTCTTCCTGTTGTAGGCGTTCCTCTTGAATGTATTAATCCAGGAAAATCAAACGGACTTGCTGGAATGGATTCTCTCCTTTCTATTGTTCAGATGCCTCCGCAAATTCCTGTTGCAACTGTCGGAATCGGAAACGCAAAAAACGCAGCCTACCTTGCGCTCGAAATCCTCGGAATAAAATATCCTGAAATAAAAACAAAGCTTATAGAATTCCGTGCGAAGATGACTGCCGATGCAGAGTCAAACGGCGGCTCAGGAATCGAACTGTAGTTTCTGATGCCATTGCAAGTGCAGGGCTGTGCTATTATCAATTAGCGGAATTGTGTCATTGCCAGTTAACGAAACTGTGTCATTATCGGGCTTGACCCGATAATCTATATAAATATCTAATGGAAAAAAAATGAAGTGCTGTGAATTTCTTGTTGAAGAAGAGGAAGACAAGCTGCGCGATGAATGCGGTGTTGTCGGAATTTATTTAAATCCACCTAAGCAGGGAGAACCAGAAAAAAAAGAATATGTGGCTTATTCTGCCAGCGACTTTAACGCCGCGACTCAGGCTTATTATGCGCTTTACGCATTGCAGCACCGCGGACAGGATAGCGTTGGAATTGCGGTAAGCAACGGCGAAGATATTTCCATTCACAAGGCAATGGGAACAACTGCGGAAGTCTTTAAGCCGGAAAACCTTGAAGCCTTAAAAGGAAACATTGCCTGCGGACACGTCCGTTATGCCACAGCAGGAAGCGCAACTTTGGAAAATGCCCAGCCGCTTCTTTTAAAGTCAAAGCTTGGAGCAGTCGCAGTTGCCCACAACGGACAGCTTGTAAACTACGAGCAGCTTCGCGAAATGCTTGAAGATTCAGGAAGCACATTTTCTTCTACAAGCGACACAGAAGTTATTTTAAAGCTTATTGCAAAGTCTTACAAAAAAGGACTTGAGCGCGCGCTGACCGATACAATCCAAATGATAAAAGGCTCTTTTGCGCTTGTTGTTTCAACAGAAAAATGTCTTATCGGCGCAAGAGACCCGAACGGAATCCGTCCGCTATGCCTTGGAAAAGTTGAAAACGGCTGGATTCTTGCAAGCGAAACTTGCGCAATTGATTCTGTAAACGGAACTTATGTTCGCGACATTCAGCCTGGCGAAATCGTAATAATAAACGAAGACGGAGTTCTTTCATTTGAATTTGGAGAGCGCACCTCCAAACGGACCTGCGTTTTTGAATACGTTTACTTTGCGCGCCCAGACAGCATAATCGACGGAATCCCAGTTACAGAAGCCCGTGAAAAAATGGGCGCCTGCCTTGCACGCGAAAGCGGAGTTCCTGCTGATGTTGTTATCGGAGTTCCTGACTCTGGAATTGGAGCTGCCCAGGGATATGCAAAAGAAGCCGGAATTCCCTATGCAAGCGGAATCATAAAGAACAAATATATAGGCCGCACCTTTATTGCGCCGACTCAGCGTGAGCGCGAGAACATGGTTTTTGTAAAGCTCAATGCAGTAAAATCTGTTGTGGACGGAAAAAGAGTTGTTGTAATCGACGACTCCATTGTGCGCGGAACAACAAGCCGCCGCCTTGTACAGATTTTAAGACGCGCCGGAGCAAAAGAAGTTCACTTTAGAATTTCAAGTCCGCCTGTAAAATTTCCTTGCTACTTCGGAATCAACACACCGACTAGAGGCGAGCTGATTTCAAGCATTCATAACGAAGAGGAAATCTGCAAGGAAATAGGAGCAGACAGCTTGGCGTTTATTAGCGCAGAAGGAATGCTTGATGCTTGCCGTGAATGCAATCCAGAACAGTACGGATTCTGCAAAGGCTGCTTTACCGGCGAATATCCGATTTCTGTTCCAGGCGAGCTTAGCGGAAAAAAGATTTCTGACTGAAAGTTTTAATCTTCTGTAATGACATTTAGTCTATACTGGAATTACATCGTGCCCTGCCATTATCAGACATGGATTCTGTCATTATCTAGCATGGGATTCTGTCATTATCGGGCTTGACCCGATAATCTTTTCCTTTTCTTAAAAATGGAATTTCAAGCCGAGCGCAAATCCGTTTGTGTTGTAGTCAAGAATTTCATTTTCCTGTCTTTTCCAGGCGGCGTAAATTTCAAGAGGACCTGCGACCATGTATCCAAGTTCCAAGTGTGATTCTGAAATTGCGCAGCTTTCATCTGTGTAGCCTGAAACAACTGCGACTGAAGCTCTCCATTCAAGAATGCATTTTGGAATGATGTAGGACTTTAAGATTATTCCAAGTCCAGGACCAGAAGCTCTGTCATGCCCAGGCTCGATTATAAAAACTTTATTCCATTGAAACATTATGGATGCGCAGATAAAGTTTGACTGAAAAATAAAGAACTGGCCGCCAAGCTTAAGGTTTCCCATGATGTCGTCTTTGTTCGTTTTTGCGATGTGCTGGTATTCAATTACCGGTCCGATTATATGGTAGAGAACTCCTTCAATACGAGTTTCGCTCCCTATGAATTTTCTTGCAGGAAAACTGAATGCGCCTGTCTCTACTTCCATTCTCCAGAACTTTCCGGAACTAGGCTCGTCATCAGAGCAGAAATTTATAAAAGGCTCGTTGTTGTAGAAAGGATATTTTCCGTAGAAGATAAAAAAGTTTTCAGCTATAAGCATATCAATTAAAAGACCAAAAAAAGTATCGCTGGATTCTTCTTCGTCTGTAACAGGATTTTCCCAGCTCCATTCTTTTTCTTCTATTTTAATTCTACTGCTGCTGAATGTAAGCTCTTCCTTTGAAAACGCCGGCGCAAAAAACGAAGACATTAAAGCTACAACTAAGCTGATTTTTTTTATCATTACAAGATTCTCCAATATGTATATTTTATAACGAATGTTATTTGTAACTTATAATTTACTGATTGTCAATGAGTCATTTTTTGAAAAAAAATGCATATATATAATGCATGGAAATAAAAGAAAACGTTATGCTTTTGGGAATACTTGAAAAAGATGCCGAGCCAATTCTTAATCAAGAGAAAGAGCTCGGCTGCCTTCTTACTGTAAAATCCAAGTCCAGAACTCACAAAGTGGAAGTATTTTCAAGCCTGCTGCCGGTTTTGTATAAAAAAGCCTTAAAGAATACCCGCGTGCTTGTTCCGGCTTGGAAAGATAAAGAAAAATTCTGCGCGTCTATTGTTTATCCTGCCTGAAACTCTTGAACGTCCAAGGAAAGCCATTTTAAGAGCGCGCTAAAAAGCTCCCGCCTTTCAAGCACATTGAACTTTTCTTTAAGCCTATGAAGGCAAGTCTGTATGTACCTTTCCTTGCGCCCTGTAAGTGACTGCATTTCTTTTAAGGACAATCCTTCCGCAATTGCAAAGACAAGCAGCCTGTTTGTTTCGCTAAGGGATTCTATGTTTATAAATCTGCCTAAAAGATCTGTCTCGGTTTTTCTCTGCGCCGACTTTGACATAAACTTCTTTTTTATTCTGCAGAACTCCGCACAATGAGCAACGTCTTCCATGCTTTCCGGGCAGAAAAGAAGCGAAATGTTATCCAGCTTGCGGACAATGCTTAGAAAAAGAGCAGTCGGAGGTCTCTCTGAATAAAGCGTTATATAAAGCTTTTTTTCTCTTAGAATAAGAAGAGCTTCAAGAGCCTTTCTTTCATCAGCCGTGCACCCAATAAGAACTTGGTCAGTTTCCTTAATTTCCTTGCCCTTAATTTCATGGCTTTCAAGGTACTCAGAAGCATAAGACGGACAAAGAACCCTGAACACAGGAATATGCATTGCATACTCCGACCTTGAAAAATTAACAATATATAATTTGCTCATATATTATTATCGGACTAACTACACATACTCCGCCGGAATCGCAATCACTCCTTTTGCAACAGAAACCGGCTTTCCGCAGTTGCAGACGATGCACGGCGGAGCGACTTCCACATTCTTGATTCTGCCTGTGATAAAAAAATTTTTCGCGTCGTCTGGTTTTGGCGTGGCGGTCTTTTTTATTTCAACCGGATAGACCGTGTTGTTCAGGAAAATAATAAGGTCGATTTCGATTTTATCCTTGTCCCTGTAAAAATAAAGCGGCGGCTCAATTCCAGCATTGCAGAAAGACTTAAGCACTTCGCCAACAATGTATGTTTCAAAAAACGCGCCCGACATAGCACCGGAACGAAGCACATCTGAATCCGTCCACCTTGTAAGATAGGCTGCAAGTCCTGTATCAACAAAGTAAAGCTTAGGAGTTTTTACAACACGTTTTTCAACATTCACTGAAAAAGGCGGCAGCAGATAAACAAGCCCCGAAGTTACAAGAAGAGAAAGCCATTTTTTCGCCGTAATCTCGCTTATACCAACCTCGTTTGCAATGTCTCCGTAATTCACAAGCTGCGCAGTTCTTGCCGCGACAACCGCAATAAACTGGAGAAACTGCATCTCGTCTGCAACCTGCATCAAACTCCGAATATCACGCTCGATGTAGGTTTTCAGATAGCTTGAGTAAAAATCGTTCGGCGAGACATTGCCCTTTGCAACTTCTGGATAGCCTCCTGTAAAAATTGAATTCCATGTTTCCGAAGCAGAAAGCTCCTTTCCAGAAAATTCACTGTTTCTCTGCAAAATGTACTCTTTTGACGGAATAAAAGGCTGATTAAAGCTGTCGCCTCGTTTTTCGCGCGCGGAAAGCGGATAAAGCTGCACGATTCCGATTCTGCCAGAAAGGCTTTCTGTAGCTTTTTCCATAAGCCTAAACTGCTGGTTTCCTGTAAGATAATACATTCCATTGTGCCGGTTCTTGTCAATTTCGATTTTTAAATACCGGAACAGCTCTGGAACATACTGAACTTCATCAAACAAGAACGGGCTTGGATGAAAAGCAATGAACGACTGCGGATCGTTTTTTGCGGACTGCTCCTCCGTCGGGTCGTCAAATGTAAGATAGCCAACAGATTTTTTGTCCGTTACGTTTTTTAAAAGAGTTGTCTTTCCGGTCTGCCTTGCTCCCGTAACAAGCACAGCCGGGAACGACTGGGACATCCGTTCTATTGTTTTTTCTGCATGACGCTCTATAAAAGCCATATTTTCTTCCAAAATTAAATTTCGTGGGATAATCCAAAGTGGCAGTTTGGATTATCCCACGAAAGAGGAAAAAAGACAAGATGAGAATATTTGGTTTGTGTTAGAATTTCTAAAGAGAGTATTCCTAAAGCCTTAAGTAAGTATTCCTAAGACCCTGAGTGAATATTCC
>JAUNWH010000072.1 GCA_030540405.1 Spirochaetales bacterium | reverse complement strand
TAAATAGCTGTTTAGAGATTTAAAACAAAAAAATTTTACATGCGTTTGCCCTGTTGAATTTCTTGAATTCAATTGACTAAAAAGCTGAAAACATGGTATCTTTTTTTACCCCGTATATATTGTTGGCAACTGCTCATTGCCTGCAAACGTTTGAAGCTAGATGCAAAGCGGAAAGCGTAATGTTTTATTTAGAAAGGTATATACATGAAAACTTATTTTGCTAAAAATGAAGATGTAAAGAATGACTGGTATGTCATCGATGCATCTGGAAAAACTTTGGGACGTGTAGCTGCAAAAGCTGCTTCTGTTCTCCGTGGAAAGCACAAAGCTTCTTATACACCGAACTCTATCTGTGGTGATTTTGTTGTAATTGTTAATGCTGAAAAGATTCAGGTTACAGGGAAAAAAGCTGACAATATGCTTTATCGCCATTATACAGGTTATGTACGTGGTTTGCGCTCTTATTCATTCAATACTCTTATTGAAAAACATCCTACAGAGCCTTTGAAGAGAACAATTTGGGGAATGCTTCCTCATAACCGCCTTGGACGCAAGATTATCGGAAACCTTAAGATTTACGAAGGTCCAGAGCATCCTCATGCAGCTCAGAATCCAAAACCTCTTGAAGTTTAAAATAGGAGCATATCGTGATTAAGAATTTAGCTATCGGTACAGGAAGAAGAAAAACAGCAACTGCCCGTGTTTTTATGCGCGAAGGTTCAGGAAAAATTGTTGTTAACGGAAAAGATATAAAAGACTATTTTGCAACAGAATCACAGGCTCGTCTTGTAATTCAGCCGCTTTTGGTTACATCAAATGTAAACAAGTTTGATATCCTTATCAATGTTTGCGGCGGCGGACTTAATGGTCAGGCGGCAGCTTGCTTGCATGGAGTTTCTCGTGCTTTGACACAGGTAGATCCTGATGCACGTCCTTCTCTTAAGGCAAACGGCTATCTTACACGCGACTCTCGTATGGTTGAGCGTAAGAAGTACGGTCAGCGTGGTGCTCGCCGCAGATTCCAGTTCAGCAAACGCTAAAATTGGTTATTCGCCAAATACAGCAGACTTTTACAGGAGTGTACGAAATTACACCTTCTGTTGGGTCTGCATTTTTTTTGCGTGCGTGTTATCTTTCTCTTTTAACCGAAGAAAATCTTTTTGCTGGAGCTGAACTTTCTGATGAAGAAGCTTCGGATTTGCTGAATGCGGCGGTTGTCTATGGCGCGGAATTTGCCGCAATGACGTATCTTGCTCGCGCTGAGCATTGCCGTGCCGGACTTGAACGAAAGCTTTTAAAAAAGGGAATTGAAAAATCTGCTGTAGAAAAAGCCTTGGATTATCTTGAGCAGTGCGGAAATTTGAGCGATGAAAGGTTTGCCGGTGCTTGGCTAAGAAGCCGTTCAATTGATCATGCCGAAGGAAGAATCCGGCTTGCGGCTGAACTTGCATCTAGAGGCGTTGACCGTGTAGCTTCAAAAAAAGCCCTTGATGAATTTTTTTCAGAAAAAGATGAGCTTGAAATTTGCCGCCGTGCCTATAAAAAGTGCCTGCTGTTCAAAAAAGACTTGGACAAAATAAAAGCCTCTCTTGTTCAGAAAGGCTTTACGCTAAAGCAAATTGGAATTGTTATTTCAGAGGAAGATTCCTATTTGTAATAATACGCAGGAAATTCAATTTGCGGTTCTAAAACTTCCATTACAGCATCCGGAATTCCTAAAGATGCTTTTTTGAATTCTTTTGCGCTTCCCATAATTAGGCTGTAAATGCTGTCTTCTTTTTGGTAAGAAAAATCAGCAGTTTCGTATTCTGCAAAATCAAATTCTTTTCGCTGCATTGTTTCAATAAGCTCGTCTAAAGTTCCTATTGAATTTATGAGGGACGCTTCTTTTGCCTGTGATGCCGTGTAGATTCTTCCGTCCGCAAGTTTGTAGACTTCTTCTTTTGAAAGTCCGCGGCTTTCTGCCACAATGTCCGTGAACTGCTCGTAGCATTCATCTGCGATTGACTGCATTATGTTCCGCTGTTCCTGTGTCATTGGTTCGTTGAAATTTCCCATTAGCTTGTTGCGTCCTGCGTGGATCGTCGTTGACTTGATTCCCCATTTTTCCATGAGCCCTGTTAAATCCGTGAACTGGCCTGCGATAACGCCGATGCTTCCTGTTAGTGAATTTCTGTTCGCCATTATGTAGTCAGCGGCGCATCCAACGTAGTATCCTCCGCTTGCCGCAAGAGAAGTAAAATATGCGTAAACCGGACGTTCGGTTTCCTTTTTATATTTTTCAAGCGCAAGGAAAACTTCATCAGCCTGATAAACTCCGCCGCCTGGAGAATTTATTACGAGGACGATTCCGCGGTTGTTTTCATCTTCCTGCAAGTCTTTTATTGTAGACAAAATCCATTCCTGATTGTACGAATCGTTCGCTTCTGAAATTACTCCTTTTATAAAAACTTTTGCGATGTATTCGTTCTTCGGAAATTTATTTTCTTTTTTTCCGAGCAGCTTGTCTTTGATTTTTGCTTCGGAATTTGAAACTGCGGAAATTGTGCTTTTTGTATTTTTATTCAAGGCGGAACTTGCTGTGTTAAAAATAAAAATTGCGGCTGCAAGAATAATTGTGCAGGCAAAAACGGCAAGTCCTTTTTTTGAATAATTCTCTGTTGAAAATTTTATTTTCATTTTTTTCTCCAAATAAAAAACAACTTTTAGTTACGCTTCAAAATCTGCCGGAGTAAGAGAGCCTGTTCTGAACGCTTCTTCTTTCAGCGAATAGTATGCATTTGTAAATGACATTGCTTCATAAGGCTTGACCCAAATCTGAAGAATGAAAAGTGTAAGCATTGAAAGAAATTCCCAGCCCAAAAAACTTAGCGACATAAGAAACAAATCACCTTTATGGTTACGCGTAAGAATTTTGCTTATGTTCATGGCTTTTGAAACTGAAATTTTTGGATTTTCCGCCAGAACAAAAAACATCTGCGAGTATGAAAATGTTTTTACAATTCCCGGGAAAAAGAAAAGCAAGCTCCAAAGTCCGACCCATAAATAAAACCAAAGAAATCCGAGAAATGCTTTTGCAAAATGCGAAAAACTGTTTATAAAATCTGAAAATTCAGCTTTATTTTTTGTGTTGTGAATCTGAATGAAAATTCTTAAAAATGCAAAAAAAGAAACGCTGTTTATAAAATCGATTAGCAAAAATGAAATAAGTCCAACTGTTCCGTCCAAATTTTCCTGCGGAATTCCTGCCGCCATTGCTGTAATTGCCATTGTTACAGCAAACGCAATTATTGGAGTTTTCATTTTTCCTTTTAGTTGCTCGCGTGCCTGGTTTTTGTAATTGATTCTTTCAAACATAAATTCTCCTATAATGTTCTCTTTATAATTTAATTATTTTTTTCAATTTGCGAAAGAAGTTCCGAATAATATTTTTCTTCTATGCAGGATTTTTCGATTCCGAATTTTTCAAGAAGCTCAAATAAAATTTGCTGAACTTTTTTTACATCTTCGTCTTTTTTTGATGGCGAAAGAATTTCTATTTCAAGAAAATCACCGAGCGGCGGAACATTGCAAAGTTCAAGAGTCGCCTTAAGTTGAATGTCTTCAATTGAAACTGGAAGTTTCAGTTCCCAGTCCAGGACTTCCTTGTGTTTTTTTAACGCAACTTTTAATCCCGCGTCGCAAAAAAATTGTTCCAAAGGCGCAGAAGATAAAAGTTCTGTTTCAAACTCCTCATTTAATTCTGTGCTGGAATTTTCGGATGCGCTTTTAATTTCTTTCCGCTTGTAAGTGAGAATGAAGCGAGTTTCTTTTCTGCATTTTTCTTTTCTGATTCTAATTTTGATTTTTGGATTCAGAGGGCTTTCGTAGTAAGTGTCGTCCCGCAAAACTTCCTGCTTGAATTCAGCGAAAGAATTTAATTTTTTTATAAGCTCATCTTTTTTGTAAACGTGGGCTTTGATTTCAATTTCATTCATCAGATTATTCTAGCACATTTGTATTCAAATAAAAAAGAATTTATTTTGGAAGTTTTTTCAGAATTTGCCAGGGCAAACGCATGTAAAAACTCTTTCTGATAAAATTACAGAAAGTGTGAAAT
>JAUNWH010000043.1 GCA_030540405.1 Spirochaetales bacterium | reverse complement strand
TAAATAGCTGTTTAGAGATTTAAAACAAAAAATTTTTACATGCGTTTGCCCTGAACAAGAACAAAATTAGCAATTTGCAAATATTCACACTCATTGAGCAAATTGCATTTATATTATAGTATATTTCATTATGGAAACATTTATTCAACCAAAAATCTTAAAAGGATTCAGAGACTTTCTTCCACAAGATGAAATTTTGAGGTCTGACCTAATCGAAAAACTTACAAAGACATTCCGCTCTTATGGATTCGTTCCTATAGACACTCCAGTTCTTGAATATACAGAGATTTTGCTCAGAAAAAGCAACGGCGAAACAGAAAAACAGATGTTCCGCTTTGAAGACAACGGCGGAAGAGATGTCGCAATGAGATTTGACTTGACAGTTCCTTTTGCAAGATTCACTGCACAGCACAAAGAAAAACTTTATTTTCCATTTAAAAGATACCACATTTCAAAAGTATGGCGCGGAGAAAAGCCGCAGGCAGGAAGATACAGAGAATTTGTTCAGTGCGACTTTGACACAGTAGGAAGCGACAGCGCAGTATCAGACTTTGAGACGCTAAGCCTTATGAAAGCAGCCCTTTCTGCCATTGGCGTTGACGAAATAAAGATTCACGTGAACCACAGAGGAATTTTCAACCGATTTCTAAAGAAACTTGGTCTTTCAGAAAAATCGGAAGATATTTTGAAAGCGGTAGACAAGATTGCAAAAGTGGGTGAAGAAAAAGTTTCAGCGGAACTTGAAGAAATTACAGAAAACGCAGATTCAAGCGCAAAAATTATTGACTACATAAAGCCTCTTTCTTCATTTGAAGAGACGCTTTCACACATAGAAGAACTTGCCGGTGGCGAAGATGAAGACTCAAAACGCATGAAAACAATCTTCAGCATGATGAAAGCAGCAGGAATTGAAAAAACTTACATGCTAGATCCTGCAATTACACGCGGACTTGACTACTACACAGGCATTGTTTACGAAACTTTCCTTGAAAAACTGCCGTCAATAGGTTCTGTTTGCTCAGGCGGAAGGTATGACAATCTCGCAGGACTTTACATGAAAGAAAAACTGCCAGGCGTAGGCTCAAGCATTGGATTGGACAGGCTGATTGCAGGACTTTCTGAGCTTGGAATTACAAACGCAAAAGGCAGCTACCTTGATGCGGAAATATTCAACACTGATGAAAACCTGAATGTTCAATATCAGGAAGTAGCGGCAAAACTCCGCAAAGAAGGAATTTCCGTGGAAGTATTCCCAGACACTGTAAAAATCAACAAACAGTATTCTGTAACAGACAAAAAACAGATTCCATGGGGAATTATGCTTTCAAACAGCAGCGAAACCGCAAATACAATAACGCTAAAGAACTTAAAGACAAGAGAAATCTTTGAGTCCATTTCAATTGAAGATGCGGTAAAAAAGATTAAAAGTTGAATTTTACTGTCATATTTGTCATTATCGGGCTTGACCCGATAATCTAGTGTAATTTTTCAGCATATCTTCGGGTCAAGCCCTAAGATGACATTTTACAGGGCAAACGCATTATAAATAATTTAAGTAAACTTTGCACAAAGGAACGGTTCCTGGGGCAAAAACACTCTGATTGTTGCGACCGCGTGAGCGGGCAATTCTATAGTTATTTTGCAACAACCAGCGTGTAGCGCATTATTGCGCGATTTTGAACCAGGAAACCGTGACTAGGAGCCAGTTTTATGCTGAATACATTTATAATGCGTTTGCACTGGGACATTTTATTTTACATCTGCTTGAGCAAATTTACCATTTCAATTGCTCCAAGGGCGCAGTCGTAGCCTTTGTTTCCGGCTTTTGTTCCGGCGCGCTCAATAGCCTGGTCAATTGTGTCTGTTGTAAGAACTCCGAACATAACTGGAATTCCAGTCTGCAAGCTAACTTGGGCAATTCCTTTTGAAACTTCAGCGCAAACATAGTCATAGTGGCTTGTAGCCCCGCGGATTACAGCTCCAAGGCAAATAACAGCATCGTATTTTTTGCTTTCAGCCATTTTTTTTGCGGCAACTGGAATTTCAAAAGCACCAGGAACCCAGCAAAGAGTTATATCATCATCTTCAACATCGTGGCGGACAAGCCCATCTTTTGCGCCTGCGACAAGCTTAGAAACAATAAACTCATTGAATCTTGCGGCGACAATTCCAACCTTAATTTTGCCTGCGCTTCCAGCAACAACTTTTCCTTCAATAACTTTCATTTTTTCCTCCAAAATATTTTTTTAGAACCGGCTAAACGTTAGAAAGCAGATGCCCCATCCGTTTTGCCTTTGTTTTCAAATAAAATTCATCGTACTTTTGAACCGGAATTTCAAGCGGAATGCGCTCTTCAATTTCGATTCCGTTTTCCTTGCAGTTCATGGCGTCAATTTTCTGCGGATTGTTTGTCATAAGGCGAAGCTTTGAAATTCCAAGATTTTTTAGAATTTGAATTCCGCATGAATAGTCCCGGGCATCTTCTGGAAGACCAAGCGCAAGATTAGCATCCACGGTATCCATACCTTTGTCCTGAAGACTGTAAGCCTTTATCTTGTTAAGAATTCCAATTCCCCTTCCTTCCTGAGAAAGATAAACGAGAACTCCCCTTCCTTCCTGTGAAATTTTTTTCATCGCAAGCTCAAACTGCTCGCCGCAATCGCATTTTCTTGAGCCGAAAGTGTCGCCTGTAAGACATTCGCTGTGAACACGGCACAAAACGCTTTTTCCGTCGGAAACATTTCCCATGACCAAAGCCTCATGATGCTCGCCAGTGATTGTGTCCAAAAATCCATAAAGCTTAAACTCGCCGTATTTTGTAGGAAGATTCGCTTCTGCGACACGCTCAATGAATTTTTCAGTTGACTTTCTATATTCAATCAAATCGGCAATTGTTATAAGAGTTAAGTTCCACTCCTTTGCTTTTTCTTCAAGTTCAGGGCGGCGCGCCATGTGTCCGTCTGCGCTCATAATCTCGCAACAAAGTCCGGCTGGCTCAAGTCCGGCTAAGCGGCACAAATCAACAGTCGCTTCGGTATGTCCCTGGCGTTCAAAAATTCCCTTGTCTTTTGCAACCAAAGGAAACATGTGTCCCGGGCGGCGAAAATCTTCCGGTTTTGTTTCTGGATTTACAAGAGCAACAGCAGTGGCGCTTCTTTCAAATGCGCTGATTCCTGTTGTTGTTGAAACATGATCTACGGAAACAGTAAAGGCTGTTTCGTGGTTGTCCTGATTCTGAAACGTCATCGGGTAAAAATTAAATTTCTTTGCAATTTCAGAGCTTACTGGCATACAGATAAGTCCGCACGCATTCCGCGCCATGAAATTTATATTTTCGCCTGTAGCAAATCTTGCGGCGCAAATCAAGTCGCCTTCATTCTCGCGCGACTCGTCATCAGTAACCATTATAATTTTTCCGCCGCGCAAATCCTGCAAAGCTTTTTCTATAAGAGCGAATTTTTCAGCCTTCATTTTTTTCCTCCAAAGTAAAATGCCTTATATATTTTCCAACTATGTCGCATTCAATGTTCACCAAATCGCCAGGCTTTTTTTTGCTTAAAACAGTGTTGCTCCAAGTATGCGGAATCACCGCTGCGAAAATAACGCAAGTTGAACCGCTCCATTTTACAGAAGCAACAGTCAGGCTGATTCCGTCAATTGCGACAGAGCCTTTTTCAACCATAAAGTCGCCGAGTTTTTTTTCCATTGAAAACTGAATGTTCACGGCGTTTTCATTTTTTGAGAAAGCAAGAATTCTTCCAGTTCCGTCGATATGTCCAGAAACAATGTGTCCGCCGAATCTTCCGTCCGCTTTCATTGCACGCTCAAGATTTACAAAGCTTCCGGCGCGAAGGATTTTTAAGGAAGTGCGGCTGAAAGTTTCAGGCGTAACATCGGCTTTAAAAACAGAGCCAGAAAATTCAGCGACAGTAAGGCAAACTCCATTCACGGCAATGCTTTCACCAAGCACAAGTTTTTCATTAAAATTAGACTGAATCTCAATAGAAAAAGAATGGCCGGCTCTCACAATATTTTTTACAGTGCCAAGGCTTTCTATAATTCCAGTGAACAAAATTATTCCTCCAAACACGGCTCTTGAAAATCGTATTCCAAAAGCAAATCACCAGAAAAAGTTTTTACATTTTTCAACGAAAGATTCACGCAAGACAAAAGGGTTGAGCATTCAATTCCCTGCACCGGCGAATGCACAACTCCATTTTTTCCGCCCAAAATTTTTGGAGCGACAAAGCAAAGCACTTTGTTTACAAGGCATTTTTTTTCTTTGCCGTAAAAAAACAAGCTTGAATTAAGTGCGCCGCCTGATTCAACAAGAACGCTGTCAATTGAAAGCTCGCCAAGTTTTTTTAGCACTTGAAGAACATCGATATGCGAATCTTTTTTTTCAACCTGAATCACTTTTGCGCCTTTTTCCTCAAGTGCAGATTTTTTTTCAGAACCAGAGCAAGTAAAAATTACAAGCGGAACTTCATTCGCAGTTTTTACAAGATTGCTTTCAAGCGGAATTTTCAGTTCTGTATCAAGAACAACACGAATCGGCTGCTTCAATCCTTCTCCTTGGATTCTGCAAGTTAAAAGCGGATCATCTTTTAGAACAGTCTGGATTCCGCACATAACGGCCGCAGTTGTTCCACGCAAATAATGAACATATTCACGGGAACTTTCGTTTGTAATCCACTTGCTTTCGCCTGAAGAAAGTGAAGTTTTTCCGTCCGCAGTTTGCGCATATTTCACAATCACAAAGGGACGCTTAGTTGTTATATAATAGAAGAAAATTTCATTAAGAGAATCACATTCATCTTTCATAAAATCCCGGAAAACCTTTATTCCCGCATTTTCAAGCTGAAGAACGCCTTTTCCGTTTACAAGAGAATTTGGATCGCGGCTTCCAATCACAACATTTTTTATTCCAGCTTCTATGATTGCCTGAGTGCACGGCGGCTGTTTCCCTGTGTGGCAGCAAGGCTCCAATGTAACGTAAAGATTTGCTCCGCGGACGCAGGCATTTTTTTCAGCCGCATTTTTTAAAGCGTCCCGCTCCGCATGAAGATTTCCGTATTCGTGATGAAAACCTTCCGCAATAATTTTTCCGTCTTTTTCAATTACCGCGCCAACAAGAGGATTCGGATGAACTTTTCCGCCGCCTCTTTTTGCAAGCTCAATTGCACGTTGCATAAAAATTTTCCGAGGAACAAAAACAGCGTTTTCATCTTCTGCAAAAGCATCCATACAAGAAAGTTTTATATCAAACTAAAAATATTGTCAATACTAACTGTTTATGCTCGTTTGACAATAGAAACATTTTTATCTATTATATGTTGTTATGAAAAAATGCGGGACTATTCCACTCATTCTTAGCGGAGCATTGCTTTTTTTTGCGCTTGTTTTCGGCTCTCTTCTTGGAGCTGGACTTGCAGCTACACGTAATACAATAAACACTGAAAATTTCACAGACTTTGAAACTTCACTTCCAACAAGGCTTTTGGATATAAACGGCGAACTTATAACTGAATTTGCAAGCGATGAGCGGCGGGAAATAATTGCGCTGAAAAATCTTCCGCAGCACATGATTGACGCATTGCTTACAAGAGAAGACCGCATTTTTTACAGCCACCATGGATTCAGCATAAAGGCTTTGTTCAGGGCAGTTGTCGGAGTTCTTACAAGAAGCTCGCTTGGCGGAGGCTCTACACTTACTCAGCAAATCGCAGGAACTTTGTACTGCGACCGTCAGGAATATTCAGTCAAGAGAAAACTCAAGGAACTTTGGTGGGCAATCCAAATGGAGCGCAGATATTCAAAGGATGAAATCTTAGAGCTTTATCTGAATAAAATTTATTTTGGCGGCGGAACTTACGGAGTCAATGCGGCAAGCAAATATTACTTCGGGCACGATGCCACAGAAATAACTCCGGCGGAATCTGCAATTCTCGTAATTCAGCTTTCAAACCCTTCATTCTATAATCCGTTCGAGCATCCAAACCGGGCAATGGCAAGACAAAAAGATGTTCTTGAAGCGATGGTGAATTCAGGCTACATTTCCCAGCAGCAGGCAGACGACAGCTTTGACACTTACTGGGCGAATTTTGACTACACAAGAACAAACGCTTCCGCGCACGCAATGCAAAACGACGAAGCTCCTTGGTTCAGCGAATATGTAAGAAGAAATTTAAGTGGAATGATTTACGGCACAGAAGACATTTACACAAGCGGATTCACCGTAAATACAACATTGAATCTTTCGCACCAAAAAGCCGCAGAAGAAGTAATGCAGGATTATATCCATGCGGCAAACAGAATTTACCAGCGGACGATGAATTCCCACGAGCGTGCGACATTCAGCAAATATATTCCGCTCACAGAACTTTTTAGCCTTGTATTCGACTTGCCGGATTTAAAGCTTGGCGAGCAAAGAAACCAGGCAACAGCAATGAACCAGTACCGCGACGAAATAAATCCTATAATCGATGTAATGTCCATGGTCTGCGGAATTGAATCTTTAAAGACTGAAATCGTCAACAAAGGAAATTCCTTGATTCAGCAAAAAGCGGAAAAAACAACGATTGAAGGAACAATGATTGCCATTGAAAATTCAACAGGCTACATTGACGCGCTTGTAGGCGGCTCAAAATATGACAAGACAAACCAGTTTATCCGCGCGGTGCAGGCAAAACTTCAACCTGGATCAACTTTCAAGCCACTTTATTATTCTGAGGCAATTGAAAGCCATAAATTCACAATGACAACAATTATAAGCGACACGCCTCAGGTTTTCCATAAAGAAGACGGAACTCCTTACATTCCGCAGGACTTTAAAGGCCAGTGGGAAGGCGATATTGAATTCTGGTACGCTCTAGCCCACTCCATGAATGTGCCATCAATAAAAGTTCTGGACACAATCGGATTTGACTCAGCAATAAAAAGAACTTCCGCGCTGCTAGGAATTCCTTCAAACGAATTTGAAGCAAGGCACTTTGAGCCGGTTTATCCGTTTGGTCTTGGAGTCTGTTCAGTGCGTCCTATTGAAGTTGCAAAAGCTTATGCCACAATCGCAAACCGCGGAAAAGAAGTCAAGCCGATTGCAATTCTTTCAGTTGAAGACAAAAACGGAAACATAATTTTCAATCCGGGAAAAGAACAGGCAGACGCGCAAAAGTCCAGAAACGGCTCAAAGCAAATTCTTACAGAAGAAACAGCATTTATAATGCAAGAAATTATGAAGAATACTGTTGCAAGCGGAACTTTAAGATACGGCTCTGACTGGGACTCAACATACTGGGTTACAGGAAAAAGAAAAGGCCGCGGAAATAAATTCAACTTTGTAAATTCAAACGGAAAAACATTCCAAATGCCTGTAGCAGGAAAAACAGGAACAACACAAAACTGGGCAGACGCCTGGGCAGCAGGATTTACGCCGTACTACACTTCTGTTTTCTGGTTCGGATTCGACAAGCCGGGACAGTCGCTTGGACTTTCGATTACCGGCTCAACTTTGGCTGGTGTTGCTTGGGGCGACTTTATGAATGCGGCGAACAAAGACAAGCCATACAAGCCGTTCTATGACGAAATGCCAAAAGACTTGATTCAGCTTGAAGTCTGCACAAAAAGCGGCGGAATCTTGACTCCTGAATGCGGAAGCAACAGAATCACTGCATATTATTATCCAGGAACAGAGCCGACCGAGCCATGCAAAAAGCACACAGACGATTCTGGCAGAATATTAGGAGCAGCAAGACTTCAAAAAGCAAGAATCCAGGCAGGCTACAATTTTGACGAAGGAATTGACGACAGTCCGCTTATGGTTGACTTGAGCTTCCTTAAGAGCGGAAAACTTTCTTCTGAAATGAGGCAGGAAGAATCAGAGTATGAACTCTTGCAGCCGCAAAGAAATTCCGATGATTTTTCAAACTGGCTTCTTGACTAAAAAACAAAGATTGCCTATTTTTTAATTAAATGCTTGTAAAAATTGAAGATATAAAAGTAAAAAAAAGAGTTCGCCGCGATTTGGGAGATTTGACCGCCTTAAAAGAAAGCATGCACCGTTATGGTCTTATGAACCCAATCACGCTGAATTCCAGCTACGAGCTTGTTGCAGGAGAACGCAGACTTGAAGCTGCAAAATCTCTTGGCTGGGAAAGAATAAACGCAAATGTCCTTGACTCAAATGTTGACAATATCCGCCAGCTTGAAATGGAGCTTGAAGAAAACAATCAGCGCAAGGAATTTACAGACGAAGAGCTTATGGAAGGATACAAGCGTCTTGAAAAGCTAAAAAATCCTCCGCTGATTATGCGGCTTCTAAAATTCATTGCCAATATCTTTATAAAAATCGCAGAGTTTATAAAATCGCTTTTTGGAAAAAAATAATTTCAAACTTTTACAACAATTTCTCTTTGCATTTCATCATTTTGTGCCTTATAATTAAAGGATAAAAAATATCATATTAAAAAATCTGCATAATTTTGGAGGCACATCATGAAAAAAATCAAAATAACATTTCCAGACAATTCATTTATAGAGGCAGAAAATGAAATCCGCCCAATTCTTTTCCTTGAAAGATTCAATGCAAAAAATAAAAAAATTGTCGCAGTAAAAGTAAACAATGAAATCTGCTCATTGGACAGCCCGGTAAACATAACTTCAAGCATAGAGCCTGTTTTTTCAGACTCAAAAGACGGAAGCGCAATCTACAGAAGATCGCTTTGCTTTGTTCTAGCGGCGGCGGCACATAAAATCTTCCCGGGAAAAAGGCTTTTAGTCGGACACAGCTTGGGCTACGGCTACTACTACACGCTTGAACTTGGAGAGCCTCTTACAAAAGAAAATATTTTAAAGCTAAAAAATGAAATGGAGCAAATAGTAAAAGATGACAAAATAATCGAAACCGACTTCATTTCATATTCAGAAACCTGCTCGCTTTTTGAAGAGCTCGGACTTACAGAAACCAGGAAGCAGCTGAACTACAGATGCCCTTCCCGCGTCCAAATTAACAGGCTTGAAGGCTTTTCCGATTTGTATTTTGGACCGCTAGTTGGAACAACAGGCATTTTAAATGTTTTTGACTTGCTTCCATATAGCGACGGATTCCTTTTGAGATTTCCTAAAAAAGGCCAGCCTGAAAAACTTACAGAATTTGTCGATCAGCCTAAGCTTTTTGAAATTTACAAGTCATACAAGCTCTGGGGAAAAAGGCTGAATGTAACATCCGCGGCAAGCTTAAACCAGCTGATTCACGACAGAAAAGAATCTGAATTTATCGACATAACTGAAACGCTTCAGACAAAAAGAATTTCCACAATTGCAGATGAAATTCTAAAGAAGAAGTCAGCAAGGATTGTCCTTATAGCAGGCCCGTCTTCTTCTGGAAAAACAACAACCAGCAAAAAACTTGCATTGCAGCTCGAAGCAATCGGATACAAGCCAAAAGTAATAAGCCTTGACAGCTATTATCTTGGTCGCGCGCAAACTCCAAAAGATGAAAACGGAAACTACGACTACGAATGTCTTGAAGCCTTGAACATTGAGCTTTTAAATCAAAACCTTGTTGACTTGTTTGCCGGAAAACAAATCAAGCTGCCGTCCTATGATTTTCATGCAGGAGTAAGCTATTTTAAGGGCGACACAATGACTTTAGAAGAAAGCGATATTTTAATCATGGAAGGAATTCACGGGCTTAATGACAAACTTACGCCTCTAGTCCCGGCGGATAAAAAGTTTAAAATCTATATTTCAGCATTGACCCAGCTGAATCTTGACGACCACAATAGAATTTCAACAAGCGACAACAGGCTTATAAGAAGAATTGTAAGAGATTCCCGCTATAGAGGAAAAAGCGCGGCGGACACAATCGCAATGTGGGAAAGCGTGCAGAAAGGCGAGCAGCTTCACATATTTCCGTTCCAAAACAATGCAGATGCAATGCTGAACACTGCGCTGGATTACGAGCTTCCTGTTTTAAAAGTTTATGCAGAGCCGCTTTTAAGATGTGTAAGTCCGCTCCAAAAGGAATATGCAGAAGCAAACAGGCTGCTTCAATTCTTAAACTGCTTCTCTACAATTCCTGCAACTTCTGTTCCAACGCAGTCTATAATCAGGGAATTTATCGGCGGAAGCGCATTTAAATACTAAAGCAATTTTTTTCTGGCAGTCACAATATCATCGGCTGCCAGTTCCTCTGCTTTTAAGCTGTCCTTTTTCCACTGGCGTAATTTATTTTCTTTTAGCTTTTCAAGGACTTTGACTTTTTGCATTGCCTGCCGGACAACTTCACGTTTTTCATCCGCGGCAATTTGCGCTGCGGCAAGCTCTTCCAAAAACTTTTCTTTCTTCTGCTCAAGCATGAAAAAAAAAGACTGTATTTCAGCCTGAATAAGAAAATCTGTGTTTGTGTCGAAATTTTTTATTGTAGAAACTTTTCGCTTTGCAATGGATTCAAGCTCGCCCTGAATTCTTGCGACTTCTGCATTTGCCTTGCCAAGCTCCATTTCTGCCTGACGCTGCTCAAATATTCTGAGGTCAAGAATTTTCTGCATTGAAAAAGCGAATTTCTTCATAAAGCAAAAAAAATCAAGCAGGAGATTCTGAATATTCAGCTTCAGGAATTTCAATTCCGCTTAACTCTGAAAGAGATTTCAGCGTGTCTTCAATTGTAAGATGGCAGTTTTCTTCCTGGCACAAAAATTCTTCAACAGCCTGATGATGGTCAATGGCTTCATCAATTTCCGGGGAAGAGCCTTTTTGATAAACACCAGCGTTTATCATTTCTTCCTGCTCTGAATAAACAGAAATCCAACGGCGCACACGCTGCACTGCTTTTTTTGTGCAAGTTCCAGAAACACGCTTTGAAAGACGGCTGATACTTGTAAGCATATCGATTGCAGGATAATGCTGACGAGCCGCAAGGGAACGCTGCAAAACAATATGTCCGTCTAAAGTTCCGCGCACTTTATCAGCGATAGGCTCATCCATGTCGTCACCGTCAACAAGGACTGTATAAAAGGCGGTAATGCTTCCTTTGTCATTTGTTCCAGTTCGCTCAAGAAGCTTAGGCAGCATATCAAAAACGCTCGGAGGATAACCTCTTTGCGCAGGAGGCTCGCCGGTTGCAAGACCAATTTCTCTTTGCGCATGGGCAAAACGAGTTACACTGTCAAACATCAGCATAACGTCCTTTCCTTGGTCGCGGAAATACTCGGCTATAGCAGTTGTAACATAAGCGGCTCTCAATCTGGAAATGGAAGGCTGATCGCTAGTTGCAACAACAAGAACAGAACGTTTAAGTCCTTCTTCTCCCAAGTCGCGCTTTATAAAATCCATGACTTCGCGTCCACGCTCTCCAATAAGACCGATTACGTTTATATCAGCATTTGTATTGCGCGCAATCATTGAAAGAAGCGTTGACTTTCCAACTCCAGAGCCTGCAAAAATTCCAAGACGCTGGCCTTTTCCAACTGTAAGGATTCCGTCAATGGCACGAACTCCAGTTACAATGCGCTTGTCAATCGGCTTGCGTTCCATTGGATTTGGAGGAGATGCAAGAGCCGGATAATAAGCTTCCGGAAAAATTTCGCCTTTTCCGTCATAGGGCTTTCCTGTTGCATCTATTACACGTCCCAAAAGAGACGGTCCTACAGGAACTTCCAGAACGTGCCCGGAAGCAACAACTTCACAGCCAACTTCAATTCCCTTGGTTTCTCCGTAAGCCATAAGACGTACAGAAGAGCCTTCAAGCCCAACAACTTCCGCAAGAACAGAACTTTGAATGCTTGGAATATGAATTGTGCAGATTTCGCCGATTACAGATCGAGGACCTTTGCTTTCTATCATAAGACCTTTTACGCCTATGACAGAACCGGTATATTTTATGGGTTCAATTCGTTCTATGCTATGAATGTATTTATCAAAAAAATTTTCCATTTAAAATTATCCCACAGAATCTGAAAACAGCAACTTTCAGACTTTGCAAAAAAACTGCCACTCTCGTACTTAACAAAAGAACTTTTCTTTTATCAAGCACAAAAATATATTGCCGGATAGTCTCCGGCAATAACAAATAAAATAAACAAATGAATCAACTGTCGGGATTTATAACTTCTGACTTGCCCACAGTTTTTATTGGCGAAATATTCAAAATCTGAGTTTCAAGTTCATTCAGCTGGCTTGAAATGCGTGCGTCAATTGCGCCGAAGTCCGTTTCAACAATACAGCCGCCTTTTTCAACAGAACTGTCTTCAACAACAGAAATATTCTTTATATTTTCAACCTGACGGATAAAGTCTTTTATATGCTCGGTTGTAAGCTTTACATCAGCAAGATTTACGCGCAATGTTACATCTCCAGAGCCTTTTACTTTTTTCAAAGCCTGAAGAACATTGGACATTATAACGCTCTTTTGATTTTCGCTCATAATCTTAACAACTTTGCGCGCTATCAAAATTACAAGGTTCACAATTTGCTGCTCTGTATTGTCAAGAATTTCCTGCCTTTTTGCCTGAACAGCTTCAATCATTTTATGAATACGCTCAACAAGACGCTGGGCTTCTTCATTTCCTGTCTTATATCCCTCTTCATGCCCAGCTTTAAATCCATCGCTTTTTGATTTTTCAAAAATGGATTTCTCTTCTATTTTTGCGTTGGAAATAATATCCTGCGCTTCTGCCTTTGCTTTTTCAACAATATCCTGAGCTTCTTTTTGCGCCTGGGATTTTATTACGGCAGCCTGATCGCTTTGCTGCTTTACCTGTGCAAACGCGGCATCTTCCGCATTTTTTACAATCTGATCCGCATCAGATTGAGCCTTTGCAAGCATCTTAGCCTTTTCATCTTCCCACTGAAGCTTAAAAGCCTCCGCTTCCTTGCGCAAGTCATCTGCTGTAGGACCTGTATATTCTGGAACTTCCTCAACTTTTTCTTCTACAGGGGGCGCAAAATTTTTTGTAAACTGAAGGACAACTTCGCCCTTTGTGTTATTTACTTCTGCCGGTCTGAATACAGTTTGTGCCATGCTAAATGCCTCCAGTCAAATCAGACTACCATTTCATCATCGCTAGAACGAGCAATAACAATTTCACCAGAATCTTCAAGACGGCGGATTACGCTAACAATCTTCTGCTGGCTTTCTTCAACATCTTTCAAGCGGACAGGTCCCATGTATTCCATGTCTTCTTTAAGCATTGAAGCGGCACGCTTTGACATATTGCGGAAAATCTTGTCCTGAACTTCTGTATCAACTGATTTCAAAGCCTTTGCAAGCTCCTGCGTATCAACTTCACGGAGAACTTTCTGAATCGCGCGGTCATCAAGCATAACAATATCTTCGAAAACAAACATTCTCTTCTTGATTTCTTCCGCAAGCTCTGGATCGTCTTCTTCAAGAGTTTCAATAATCGCCTTTTCAGAAGAACGGTCAACAAGGTTAAGAATTTCAACAATCGAGTCAACACCACCGGCAGCCGTGTAGTCTTCGCTGGAAAGAGTTGAAAGTTTCTTTTCAAGAACACGCTCAACTTCGCGCAGAACTTCCGGGCTTGTGCGGTCCATTGTGGCAAGACGCTTTGAAACTTCCGGCTGAATTTCCGCAGGAAGATTCTGAAGAATTGTAGCGGCTTTCTGTGGCTCAAGGTACGCAAGAATAAGAGAAATTGTCTGCGGATATTCCTGCTGAACAAAGTTCAAAAGATGAGCTGGATCTGTTCGGCGGATAAAATCAAACGGGCGAACCTGCAAAGAGCTTGTAAGCCTGTTGATAATATCAATCGCCTTTTGGCTTCCCAAGGATTTTTCAAGAAGCTCACGGGCAAAATCAATACCGCCAGTGGTAATAAAATTCTGCGCCTGCATAAGCTCCTGAAATTCTTCAAGAACCTGATCTTTAAAGTCCGCGTCAATTGTATCAAGGCGCGCTATTTCAAAAGTAAGAGTTTCAACTTCATCTTCGCGCAAGTGCTTCATTACATCAGAGGCTACATCGCTTCCGATTGCAACGAGGAAAATAGCGGCTTTTTGGCGGCCGGTAAGATTTTTATAATCCTTGATTCCGCCCTTCTTCTTGCTTTTTTTGCCGTCAACAAGTTCTTCTGCCATAAACTATTCCTCCATAAGCCAAGTGCGGATAAGCATTGCAACATCTTCTGGATGCTCTTTTGCCATTGCAATCGCATTTTCCTGAAGCTCTGCCCGCTTGCGCTCTTCAACAGACATTGTAACTTCCATTCCCTGCTGCTGGGCTTCAAGAAGCGCTCTCTGTCTTTCTTCTTCCTGCTGACGAATTCTAGCTTCCTCTGCAAGACGGCGGCGGCGTTCAATTTCTCTGCTGATAATACGGAACGCAATGAACGCAATAAGAATTATAGCAATTCCAATTAGGCTGAACATAATTGTGCGGTTTCTGTTAAGCTGCGCAATATATGCCAGATCTTCTTTTTCCTGTTCTTTTGTTCTGTCAAACTGAATATTTGTAATTGTAACACTGTCTCCTCTAGCTTTATTATAACCCAAAGCATCCTGAACAAGTTTTGTCGTATTTGCAAGCTGCTCTGGAGTAAGAGGAATGTACTCGCGCTTTAAATGTCCGTTTTCAAGAATAGGACGGTTGTTTTCATCATAAACCTTGCGCCACTGGCCGTCGATGTTTACAGAAGCTGTAATGCGGTCAATCTGCGGGCTTGTAATTTCAGAAACATTTTTTTCGTTCAGCGCATAGTTGCGTTTTACGCCTTCTTCTGTGGATTTTCCCACAACATTTGACATATCGCTGTAAACTGGAGGATTCTGACCTTCAACTCCAGCAGGACCTTCAGGATTGTAGCCGGTTCCAGTAAATGACTTGTTTACAGTTTCTTCCGACAATGTAAGGCTGTTTACAATTTCCGAGTCGTCATAAGGAGTGTTCGGGTTGTCAGGACGGATTGTAATTCCAGTGTATTCCTTTGAAGTAGTTGTGCGCTCAGACATATTCATGTCAATCTTGATGTTAGCAACTCTTACACGGTCGTCAGAGAAAGTTCCCTTCAATGCTTTTAGAACCAAACCTGTATATGTAGTTTCCTGCTTAAGAATAAGCTTGCGCTGTTTTTCTGTATTTGAAATGCGGTCGCTTTCCGCCATGCCCTCAAAGTCATTTATCTGAACATTTGAATCGCCGTCGTTGATTACGATATTTTCATCGCGCAAACCTTCCACACAGGCTTTTATGAGATTTTGAATTCCGCGGATTTTGCGCTTATCCGTAAGAACATCGCTGTTTCCCTTGGCAAACAAAACAATGCTTGCAGATGTTGGATTCTGATTTTCTGTGAATAAAGACTCATCTGGGAGAACAAGATTTACTTCCGCGCGCTGGATTCCGTCCAAAGACTCAAGCTGCTGCTTTAAAGCTGTTTCTGTTGCGCGCTGCCAGTTCACCTTGTCATCAAAGTCTGTTCTTGACCAACGGGTAACATCAAAAAGGCTGTAGGCATCAAGGCTCGACGGAGCATAGCCTTCAGCAATGAGACGGCTTCTGTATTTTTTTGCTATATCGCTGTTTTCAACAGAAATATAATTGTCAGACGAAACATAGGCCTTTACATTGTCCTGATCAAGGCGGGAAAGAATAAGCTCCCGTTCTTTTTCATCATTTACCGGACCGTTAAAAAGGCGCACTGTGGAAGGGCGAGACGACATAGAAGCCATAAGAACAATCACCGCTATAGCAACCACAACGATGGCAGCCACAATAGCTTTTTGGAGAGTTGTCCACTTCGCCCATTTTTCTTTAATGGTTTCTAAATTTTTCTTGAACCATTCGTTCATATTCCCCTCCCATGAACGAACTCATTTTATGGAAGCCTATAAAAACCTCAATTTTTATAGGCAACTCTAATAATGCGATGTTTTAATCGATGCTATTACAGCGAATTAAAACTCGCAGGTTTTCTAAAAACGAACTGTAAAGTGAGCTTTTAGAAAACCCTTTATTTCTATTTTACGCTGTCCCACTCGCATAAAAAGATAGGACAGTATAACACAAATTCCCGAATTTGACAATAAAACTTTTTAGCAAACTAGAACGCTATCTGTTCTGCGAAAGCTCATTCCAGCCTTTTACAAGACGGTCAATTACATTCTGCGCAAGATCCAGCGACATCTGGGCTTTTGCCATGGCAGTTGTAACGTCATGAATGTCAACGCTGTCTGGATCTGTTATGACTTTTTCCTGAAGGGCTGAAACATTTAGCTGCTGGCTGTTCATTTCGTTTACAGCTTCAAGAAGGTAAGTTCTAAACGACTCTTTCTTTTCAGCTCCATCAACAGAAGCATTTCCATTTAAAGCCTTGCTGACGTTTCCAATGGCTGAAGTCCCAAGATGAGACGCATTCGACCTGTTAAGCTCCATTGAGCCAAAAGAAAGATTCATAGTTCCTCCCGTTTACTGATTAGCTGCAACTAGCGGTTTCCAATTTCCAAAGCAGAGGCAAACATTTCCTTGCTGCCCTGAATAACAGAACTATTGGCCTCGTAAGCACGGTTCGCGCTTATCATGTTCACCATTTCGTTTACAATATTCACGTTAGGATATTCAACGTAGCCTTTGTTCGGTCCAGACTGAATCGCATCCGGGTGGCTCGGATCGTAAACCATTCTGCCCTGCTCGCTGTCTTTTACGATTTCACGCACACGAACGCCTTTTCCAGGTCCGTTGTCAAGCTCTGAATCCACAAAAGGAAATCTCCACTGAGGATTTGAAGAAGCAATAGGCTCAACAATCACGCTCTGCTTGCGGTAAGCTCCGCCTTCCTGAGTACGTGTTGTTGTTGCATTCGCAATATTGTTTGAAATGACATCAGTGCGCAGACGCTCCACGCTCATTCCTGTTGCCGCTATGTTTATGCTTGTAAATAATCCCATACTTTTCTCCAAAACTCAATAGTAAAAATAAACTATATTGACTTCATGGCCGTCTTGACCTGTGAAAACTCAAAATTCATAAGCTGAGTCAAAAGGCGGTACTGCATCTGAATCTGAACAACATTCATTGCTTCCTGCTCTGCATCAACATTGTTTCCGTTGGCTTTTGCAGCAGTCGTGTAGTCGGAAACACGTCTAGGCTCAACATCACGCCAGTCGCGTGGAACTTCGCTCTGAATATGGCGCGCATCATTTATCGCCATGCGGAAAGAGCTGTGCTCGTTGTCGCGGCTAATGAAGGCTTTTTTCAGCTCGCTTTCAAAGTTTACGGACTGCCTCTTGAAATTCGCAACTTCGCTGTTTGCAATATTGTTTGCAGTAACCTGATAGCGGAGACTTTCAACATCAAGAGCGCGGTGAAGCAAATCTACAGAATTTGAAAAACTGTTCATACTCTGTTCATCGGCATTCCAGAAAAAAAGTTTATAGTATAAATGTATGGTTTTTATTAAAATGGGAATTCAACAGTCATTTCCGCGCAGTTCGAATGTCATAAGAATTCTTGAATCGGAAAAAGACCTTAAAAAACTAACTGAAGCAAGCAAAAATACCAATTTATTTTTCACCTCTTCTATGCTATCATTGTTCTATGCAAAATATCAGGAAACTGCCAATCGGCATACAGAGCTTTGAAAGCCTCCGCAGAGACAATTACATCTATATAGACAAGACGGAATTTGTATACAGCCTTGTCCACTCAGGAAAGGTTTACTTTCTTAGCCGGCCTCGCCGCTTTGGAAAGAGCCTTTTTCTTTCAACGCTGAAGGCATATTTCAAGGGGAAGAAAGAGCTTTTCGCAGGGCTTAAGATTGAACAGCTTGAAAAGGACAATCCGGACGCCTGGAAAAAATATCCGGTTATTCATCTGAATTTTGCGCAGGACAATTTTTCTTCCAGAGGTCCGCTTGAGGACTGCATAAACCTGCAGCTGAAAAAATATGAGGAAGAATACGGCATTAAAGAAACAGACAGCCGCTTTGCCGGCCGCTTCATAAATATTGTGCAGACCGCGCGGAAAAAGACCGGGCTTCCAGCCGCTGTCCTTATAGACGAGTACGACAAGCCGCTTCTTGACGCGCAGAGCAACGAAAGCCTTGTAAACGAGAACAGGGAAATCTTGCGTGGTCTGTATGTCACTCTCAAAGCATTGGACGAGGACTTGAAATTCGTGTTCCTTACCGGTGTAACAAAGTTCAGCAAGGTCAGTATATTCAGCGACCTGAACCAGCTTAACGACATATCAATCACAAGCCAGTATGCAACAGCCTGCGGAATCACAGAGAAGGAGATGCTTGAAAACCTCGGTCCTGAGATAGACGCATTCGCAGAAAACAACGGGCTTTCAAAAGAAGAATGTGTAAACCAGCTTGAAAAGATGTATGACGGCTACCATTTCCATCATGAGGCTGACGGTGTCTATAATCCTTTCAGTCTTCTGAACGCGCTCTACTCAAAGGAATTCTCCCTTTACTGGTTTGCAACAGGAACACCGACTTTCCTTATAAAGAAGCTGCAGGAAAGCACGATGAACTACATGGATCTCTCAAACGGCGTGGAGGCAACCGCCCAGGAGCTGCAGGACTACCGCACGGACAACCCAAACCCGGTGCCGCTTTTCTATCAGACAGGCTACCTCACAATCAAGGGCTACGACAGGGAATTCGGCGTGTACCTTTTAAAGTACCCGAACAACGAGGTCAAGTACGCGTTCATAAACTCACTTGCCCCGGCAATACTGAACAACAACCGCTCCACGGGGCTTGACGTTGTATCCTTTGCGCGCGACATAAAAAAAGGCGACATAGAAAGCGTAATGGCAAGGTTCAAGGCACTGTTCTCAACGCTTCCTTACACGACCGCAAGGAAGGAAAAGCAGGACACTGTAATCGAGCAGAATTTCCAGAACGTGTTCTACCTTGTGTTCACGCTTTTAGGCCAGTGGTCAACCGTCGAGGAAACATCGTCATTCGGGCGCGCGGACTGCGTGCTACAGAATGGGAACAACGTATTCATATTCGAGTTCAAGCGGGACAAGAGCGCGGACGAGGCTCTGCGGCAGATAGATGAATCCAGATATGCCGAGCCGTACAAGTCAAGCGGAAAGCGGATTGTAAAAATCGGCGCGAGCTTCTCCACAAAGGAACGAAATCTTGCTGAATGGAAGATTGTGGAAGAATAATGAACTACATACTTTGCCACAAAGATATTCCGGTTTTAAGGTTCTCAACCGAGGATGAAGAAATCTCCGAAGTTTCTGAAATAATCTGCAAGGAACATCTTCCAGTCGGAATATCGCAAGACAATGAAAAAGGGAAAACATTAAAAAGCCAGTTCCGCTCCTGGTGGAAAGGCCGCTCAATTCCTGCAAGCCGCCAGAATCTTGACATTGCTCTTGAGCAGCTCGGAAATGTCACCACGGATTATCTTATAGAAAAAAGTTACGGTCTTAGCCTTTCTGACCATTATTGGGCAAAGCCTTTAACAAGCAACTTGTCCTGGGAAGACATAAATTTCTTTCAGAACAGTTTTTCAGACGACGTAGGAAAAGCCCTCTTCGGACTGCTTAATTCAGACAGCACCGAAAAACTGAATCTTGTCTCGCCAGACAACACATCCGACGGCTGGCTCAAGAAAAAATGGATTATAAACAACGGAGAGCGGATTCTTCTAAAGGCCGGAAGCCTTTGGCAGCAGGAACCTTTTAATGAGGTTCTTGCATCAGAAGTCTGCGGCAGGCTCGGAATAGAACACGTTGAATACAAAATCATAAAAAACGATGGAACTTTTTACTCGTCATGTCCTGACTTTGTGTCGCCGCAGACAGAGCTTGTTCCAGCCTGGCACATTGTGAACACCTTAAAAAAGGACAACAACACTTCAAATTTCAGCCACCTTATAAACTGCTGCAAAAAACTAGGATTCAAGGATACGGAAAAATTAAAGCAAGGAATCTGCCAAATGCTAACAGTTGACTTTATAATTGCCAACACGGACAGGCACTACAACAACTTCGGATTTTTAAGGAATCCTGACACCCTTGAATGGCTCGGCCTTGCTCCAGTGTTCGACAGCGGAACATCAATGTTCCATGATGAAATTCTTTATAACCTAAAAAATCCATACCTGCGTGAATCTTCAAAAATAAAGGCAAAGCCGTTCGCCTCAAACCAGAAAGAGCAGATGAAAAGAATTCCGTTCAAGGAATACTGCTCGGATTTGGACTTTAGGAAACTGGACGGCATTTCAGAATTCTTCGGAAAGCTCATATCGCAAAATCCGTACATCGAGCCGGAGCGCGCGAAAATCTTGTGCAAAACGCTGGATTCAAGAATAAAAGAAACTGAAAGGCTTTTTGAAAATTAGAATAAAGATTCTCTAGCAGTCATTTGTTATCGCCAACTTTGCTTATATGACATTGTCTGACTCACTGCGACAAATCCACATAAGATTATCCAGTCAAGCTGGATAATGACAGAACGATATGTCATTCCTGCTATTACTTATATGTCAGTCCGGCTATTGGCTATATGTCATTCCCGCACTCGATGCGGGAATCTGTCTTTTTTTACAACACCGCCTGCCCGCCATTACTTGCCTGTTGAGCGGACAATGCGAAAGCCCAAGCCGCTGAGGGTGCTATAGGGGTGGTTCCAGGTCTCGCCGACGATAATCTCGCAATCCATGGCGTTGCTGTACCAGCTGCCTCCGCAGTTATAGCACGAGCCGGGGTTGGAAACCCAGCTCCACTCCCACACATTTCCGCTCATGTCATAAAGCCCGTAGCCGTTAGGATCTTTCTGCGCTACTGGGTGTGTCTTGTCTTCACTGTTTTCGCTATACCAGCCCACTTCATCAATATTATCGCTGCCGCTGTATTTGAAATCCTGTCCGCCCTTTGCCGCGTACCGCCACTCTTCCACTGTTGGCAGGCGGTAGCCGTTGGCATTTTCATTTTGATTTATAGTTCCTATTATTTTATTTTCTGAATCATACCTCCATTCTTTCGCCTCAGTTTCGCCATCAACAGCATAGACTGGAGTCAAACCGCACTTCTTACTTAATTCATTGCAGAACACAATAGCGTCATACCAGCTCACCTGTTCCACTGGAAGATTCTTTTCTCCCTTGAAGTTGCTAGGATTCTCGCCCATTACAGACTCGTAAAGCTCCTGTGTAACTTCTGTTGCAAGAATGGAAAATTCCTTTCCTGGAACAGCAATCATCAGCTTGTCAACATTTACATACGTAACGCCCTCTTCCAAGGCAGCTTTGATAGGGTCTGGCTTTGTTTCGCTGGGATTTGAATCATCCTTACCATCATCTGGCTTTGTTTCGCTAGGATTTGAATCATCCTTACCGCCATTTGGTTTTATTTCACCGGAATTGTTCTTGTCAACATCCGCCCCCCCCCTCAAAGGTTGATTCAATAATTGAATCTCCATTGTCGTCTCCTGAGTCAGAGCATGAAATCTGCAAGGGAACTGCAAAAAGTATAATTGCGCAGATAGCAAAAGTTGCAAATGACAGCCCGCTCTTGCGACCACCAGCCAAGCTAAAACATTTTTTCAAGTTTTTCATTTTTTACCCCCGTATAATTTTTTGAAGCCACCATTTAGATGTAATATGATTTCTGTATTGATTTTTTTCTAAACACAAAAAGGGCGGAGTCCCCACGCATAAGCGCGAGGACTCCGCCCTTAAAGAATTTCCTATAGATGTGTTATAAGAATTTACATTAGAAGAGACTTCGCCTGCAGCAATCGAGCAATCGAGC
>JAUNWH010000071.1 GCA_030540405.1 Spirochaetales bacterium | reverse complement strand
TGTCCATTTCGTGAACGGCAAGCAAAATCTCTTCCTTATGATTTTCTTTTTCCAATATAAGCGGCTGCAAGCCTTCTGCCAGGGAAATGCATAACGCAATCTGATTCTGCACCGACTCTTTTAATGCCATGTCGTTATTAAAGATTTTAGGGTCAAAGCGATTAAGCTTGTCGATAAAATACGCAAGCGAAGAAGCGTCCTTCTTTTCGCAAAATTCGTTCCAGGAGTCGCAGATTACATCCGTGCTGTAGATTTTATCCAGAGCTTTTTGCTTGCATGAAAGAAGAAGCATGGTAACTGAAAACAACAAAAGGATTTTTTTCATATTTTCCATATTGAATCAAAGTCAGCATACTGCCGCCGATTTTTACCTCTCCCTGTATATAATTCTACTATACAACTTGCTGATTCCAAAGCCCAAAAAAGTCGTAATCACTCTGTCTAAAATAGTAACTGGAATGCGTCCTATAATTGCGGCGGTAGGGAAATTCATATATTCGTCGAAGGCAAAAATAAGTTTGTTGAAATTCCAGTCTTTCTCGAACAAGTTTTTTGCAATCCCATTTAACAAGCCAGAGACAATACTGCACGAAAGCCCGGCGAAAACCGAAGCGGTAAGAATTGCATCAAAATGGCAAGTTGTTATTTCCTTGCAACCATACATAAAAAAAAGCCCTGTTTCACATCAGCAAAACAGAGCTTTTCAGTTATAGATTGTCAGTTCAAGCCTTACAATGGCACGATTTTCCCCTTATCTCTTATCCCCTGTAAAAGTTAATCAAGCATCCTGCCTGAATAATCTTTCGCTCGTCGTCGGTCATGTCGCCGATTGCAAGGTCGAACTCGGCGGTTGTGCCATCGGCGCGGACTGCGTAGGCTTTTACGCCAGGGAGTTTTTCCGCAATCATCTTTTTTGCGCCCGAAACAAAAATGTAGTCGCCGTTCGCAAACGGAAGATTCTCCGTCGCGGCCGTATCGCCCTGCTTATAAAGGAACGGAATCATTCCCCAGTTAATCAGGTTCGAGCGGTAGCGTTTTGTGGCGTAGTCGCTTGCAATGTTCGCGCTCGCTCCCAGAACTCTCTGGCAGCTTGCCGCCTGCTCGCGCGCAGAACCGTCGCCAGGCTTAACAGCGTAGATTGTAGAGCCAAGCCCCGCCTTTTCAATTCTTCCCTTGAACTCAGGATATTTCTCCTCAAGGATTTTTTCCGCGCGGCTAACTTCCGCCTTGACCTCTTCCGACCTGTCGCGCACAGCCTTTGCACGTCCGACGTAGGCAGGATCTTTCCGGCTCAAAGTGAACTCGGCAAGTCCGAGAGGATTTGAGCGGAAGCTTGAAGTCTCGCCCGAAGGAATAAGCTCGTCCGTAGTTGTAACCGGGTCGTGGATTTCTGAGACAACCTTTAGCAGAATGTCGTCTGAAAGCGGCTGCATTTCCGGCCAGTCCTTGATGTTCGGTCCGAACTGAATTTGGACTTCAGGATGAGCAACGCCTTTCGAGTCGTAAACGCGCTTCTCGTAGATTGTCTTGTCAAAGAAATATTTTTTCTTGCTGAACTCGCCGTCCGCCAAGTCCGTGGCAGCTGTAAGGAAGCCCTTGTTCGCGGCAGTCGCTGCGATTGAGCGCGCGTCCATAAGCGCAACCGAGGCAAGCTGTCCGTTCTGGATTTTCGAGCCCTCGCGGTTCGGGAAGTTTCTTGTCGAGTGTCGGATAGAGAACGCGCCGTTTGCAGGAGTGTCTCCCGCGCCGAAGCAAGGCCCGCAGAACGCAGTCTTGATGATTGCGCCAGCGTCAACAAGCGAGGCGAACGCGCCGTTCTTCATAAGCTCCATGTAGACTGGCATGGAAGCCGGGTAAACGTTCAAAAGGAATTTTCCGTTTCCAGTGTCCTTTCCTTTCAAAATGTCGGCAGCCGCGCAGATGTTCTCAAATCCGCCGCCGGCGCAGCCTGCAATAACGCCCTGATCAACGTAAAGCTTTCCGCCAATCACCTTGTCTTTAAGGCTGAACTTCACCTTGTCGCCGAACGAGACTTTCGCGCGTTTTTCAGTCTCGTCAAGAATATCCATAAGATTCTTGTTCACTTCTTCAATTGTGTACGCGCAAGACGGATGGAACGGCATCGCAATCATCGGGTGGATTTCGCTCAAATCAAGCTCAATCGCGCCGTCATAATAAGCGTCCTCTCCCGGATTCAGCTCCTTGTAGTCGCCTTCCCTTCCGTGGATTGAATAGAACTCGCGGATTTTCTCGTCAGTTGCCCAGATTGAAGAAAGACAGGTTGTCTCAGTCGTCATAACGTCCACGCCGATTCTAAAGTCAGCGGAAAGATTCGCAACTCCAGGACCCACAAATTCCATCACCTTGTTCTTTACGTATCCGTTCGCAAAAACAGCCTTGATAATCGCAAGCGCAACGTCCTGAGGACCAACGCCCGGAACAGGAGAACCGGTCAGGTAAACCGCGATAACGCCCGGCATATTCACATCGTAAGTCTTTCCCAGAAGCTGCTTTGCAAGCTCGCCACCGCCCTCGCCAATCGCCATAGTTCCAAGCGCGCCGTACCGGGTGTGGCTGTCTGAGCCCAAAATCATGTCGCCGCACTTTGCAAGCATCTCGCGCGCAAACTGGTGGATTACAGCCTGATGCGGAGGAACATAGATTCCGCCGTATTTCTGGGCGCAAGTAAGCCCGAACATGTGGTCGTCCTCGTTAATCGTTCCGCCAACCGCGCAGAGCGAGTTGTGGCAGTTCGTCAAAACATAAGGAATCGGAAACTTTTCAAGCCCCGAAGCGCGCGCCGTCTGAATAATTCCAACATAAGTAATATCGTGCGAAGTAATTTTGTCAAATTTGATTTTCAGTTTAGAAGCATCGCCCGAAGTATTGTGCCTCTGCAAGATAGAATAAGAAATAGTGTTTTTAGCACAGTCAGCCGGATTTTTGCCCGGCACGGACTCAACTAATTTTCCGCCCGAAAGAAAAGCGCCGTTTTCCCAAAGTTTCATAAGATTCCTCGAATTGTCAAAAAGATAAATAATGGACAAAGATTAGCATAAAAGAAGAATTTTCTCAATTGCCGGTTATTTTATCCGTGCATTCGCCGCAAAACTTCGTTTTGCAAATTCCTATGGAAGTTTTACCAAAAAACGTGTATAGTAATTTTATGCAAAGCACAGCACATCCTTTTGTAAAATGGGCAGGCGGAAAAACTCAACTTCTGCCGGAAATCAGAAAATATTATCCTCAACGAATAAAAAAATACTGCGAGCCGTTTGTCGGCGGTGGAGCTGTGCTGTTTGATGTGCTTCAAAAATGCCGCCCGGAAAAAGTTCTTGTGAACGATGTGAATGAGGAACTGATAAACACATATTTGCAGATAAAAACTGATTGCAACCTTTTGATAGAGCAACTTTCTGAACTTCAACAGGACTATAAAAGTCAGTCTTTGGAAAAAAACAAAATTCTTTTTTATGAAAAACGCCTTCGCTACAACGAACTAAAAATAAACAGAAACGACGCTGAAAATCTTGAAAAAGCCGCGCTATTTATTTTCCTGAACAAAACATGCTTCAACGGACTTTACCGAGTGAACAAAAAAGGCGAATTCAATGTTCCGTTCAACAATGCAAAAAATCCGCTTATTTGTGATGAAGAAAATCTAAGAGCGTGTTCAGAACTTTTGCAGAATGTGCAGATGAAAACCGGCGATTATTCCGACTGTAAGGATTTTATTGATTCAGAAACTTTTGTTTATCTTGACCCGCCGTATCGACCTCTAACACAAACTTCCGCGTTTACTTCGTATTCAGAAAATAAGGGCGTGCCGGCTAAAGCCGTCGGGCTTTCCGCACTTCGCTCACGCTCATTCCGCCGCAACCTTTGGTTGCTCTGGAACTTCGGTGCTACAATCCCTCACGCAGAAATTATATAAATAAAAGGTAAAATCCATGAAACAATATGAAGCTGTAATTCAAACTTTAGAAAAACTTGGCGGTGCTGCAACTTTAGGTCAATTAAATCAGGAAGTATTTAAAATAAAAGATTGCGAATGGAAATCAAAAACTCCTTTTGCCTCAATCCGCCGGATTGTTCAAGAAAATCCAAATATCTATAAAATCAAACCTGGACTTTGGGCTTTAAAATCTTATCAAAAAGAACTTGAGCAAAAAGGGATTGTCGTTGAAACCGAAAAAAATAAAGATTCAAAAATTGTTCAAGAATTTACACATTCATATTATCAGGGACTTTTGGTGACTATCGGCAAT
>JAUNWH010000009.1 GCA_030540405.1 Spirochaetales bacterium | reverse complement strand
TCACACTTTCTGTAATTTTATCAGAAAGAGTTTTTACATGCGTTTGCCCTGCATTTGCATTTGTTTCTGTTTGACATTCAATTCTTGTTATGTTATATTCAAATTATGGACGTGAGGTGTGTTAGTTCCCCTGTTCGCCGTTTTTGGCCGCGTCACTCAAGCCTCTGAATTTTTCGGAGGCTTTATTTATTTTAAATAGCTCGATTGAATAAATATGATGCCCGTTGGCAATGCTTTCCTTTACAGTAATCAAAACTTCGCTCTTAGACCTGTTTGAAAGTTCAGCGGCAGAAGCAAAACGTTTTATTGAAATTATGTTCGGGTCGTCAGGATTCTTCAAGTCCGGGTGGCTTGCGATAAGTTCAGCGCGCTTAAAATTCGCATAACCTTTTATTTGTCTTTTCGGACTATTTGAAGAATTTAGTTCCATTTCAACTTTCTCCCGGCTTATATTTCTTCATCTGCATTTTTTGTTTTCCTGTTTGCAATTTCAACTGCCGCATCGCGCTTCAAATATATTCAAATGGAATCAGGCTATTCTTTTTGTCAAGCGGAACTATCATATCGCTTTGACAGATTACCGCGCCGTCTCCGGTTTCCATTCCAAGGCTTTCAAGCACGCTGAAATTCTTCAGGGCATCGTTTGCCAGATTTGCTCCTTTTTTTATCTCGACAGGATAGATTTTTCCGTTCTGAACTATCAGCAAGTCAATTTCTTTTTTGTTGTTGTCCCGGTAGTAAAAAAGCCTGTTGCGCACATCAATTCCGGCATTCGCATAGCTTTTTATGATTTCCGAAACAACGTATGTCTCAAACATATTTCCTGCCATCGCGGAAACTTCCAGAGCCTGAGGATTGTTCCAGAGGCTCAAATAGCAGCAAAGTCCCGTGTCCATGAAATAAAGCTTTGGACGCTTTACAATCCGTTTTATCGTGTTTGCGGAATAAGGCGAAAGAAGATAGACGATTCCGGATGCGACAAGAATGCTCAGATAGCTTTCGGCCGTCTTTCCGTCGATTCCGACATCTTTTGAAATGTCAGACAGATTCACATCCTGAGCAGTTCTTGCGGCCGCACACGAAATAAATTTCAGGAATTTTGACTCGTTTTTTATATTGATTAAATCGCGGATGTCGCGCTCCAAATAAGTCTGCATATAAGAGCCAAAAAAATCCTCCGGAGAAAGCTCCGGGTCTGTAATCATTTTTGGCATTCCGCCGCGGTAAATATCATCAAAAACGGAAGATTTTCCGGAAGTCTTTTTGATTTTTGAAAAATCATTCGCCGGCAAAAAAGGAACAGAATCAAGGCTGAAAATTTCCCGGCGGCTGAACGAATAAAGCGAAATAATTCCGACACGCCCGGCCAGAGACTCGCTCACATTTTTCATAAGATAGAACATCTGCGAGCCTGTCAAAAAGAACTGTCCGCTGCAGTTTTCAGAAAGAGCATTTTCGTCAACGTAGATTTTTATGTATCGTTGAAAATGCGTGGATGCCGTGTATCGTCAGCTCTCCGGCGCTTACTCCGCACATCACGATTGTCAGTATCTCATCAATGATGTGCAAGACCTTCCATTCCTGCCGGCTGTCCGATATCTCCTCAAAAAATCCTTCCACCATGAGGAAATTTTATCACATTTGAATTCCTGTGTAAATTTATTCTCATGCGTAAACCCTAATTTTATGGCCGGGACGATTGACAAAATTTAGGGGGGGGTAAAATAACCTTGAGGTATTTTATAATGAAAATTAGAAACTTTATTTTTGGAATTTCATTGATTTGTGCAATTTGTTTTTCAAGCTGTTCCGACGGATCAAGCAGTTCAGATTCAGATGATACAAGTTCAAGAGTTCTTGACCTTAGAATCAAGAAAGACGGTGTTATATATAATCCAAGCCGAAAAATAAAAAAGGAAGGAGAATATGCTGAAATTACAAAAACCGATCGAGTAGAATGTGCAGCAGTAGAAGGCGGAATAAAATTTTCAATCACGCCTCCAAAAGGAACAACATACATATCAATTCAAAGAATTGAAGAAAATGGATTGTACAGCACAAAGCTAGACGTGCCATTAATTTCAAATGAACAATTCAGTTTTCTTTATCCTTTATGCGAGCCAGGAGAAAAATATAAATTTTGTGTTAAGATAGAAATCGGAGACAGACTAAATGCTTATGAAGATTTCCTAACTATTACTGCTACAGATGGAATTGGCGACATCGATTATTCAAATTTAAAATCAAGCAGACACTTGAACCTGTCATACGATGGAACAAAACCAACTTGCCAAATAATTGATTGCATTCCTCCAGAAGCGAAAAATGTAAAGGCATTCATAAGCTACAGCGTAACAAACAGCAGCACTATTAACTGGGATGCAACTGACATTGACAATGAAGTTCTTTGGCTTGGAAACTATAAAGGAGACGTGCAAGAAATAATATCTTCGGAAGAATTATACGAAGCAGTTGATCGCACCCCAAATAACATAGCTTATTGTTCAAATAAATATAATACAGAGTTATTATCAAAGGGATTCAAATATTTTCTTGACAGTTCAAACAAATCTCACCTAATTGCACAATATGCATACAGTTTTGAACTTGAAATGGAAGGTCAAGAAAATTTTATGTGGAGAACAGCATCTATAGACTCCGAACCTATAAAAATAAAATAAGCCATTTTAAATGGATTGATAAACACACCTTTATAAAAAAACAGAGGCTTCGGCGCTGAATAAAATCACAACCGAAGCCCCTCAACCTGCGCAAGAGAAATTGACAGTAAAAGGAGACTAAGAACTGACTAAAATGCCCTAAACAGCAAAAACACTCTCCATTGCAGATTTAAGATGTTTTTTGGCACGGAGCTCAGCCTGGCGCACCGCCTCTTGGCTCAGCCCGACAATTTTACCGACTTCACGCAAACTTTTTGAATGCAAGTCATAGTCAAAATTATAACGATGCCACAAAACACTCTTTTCTATTCCTGTTAAAGAATCCATAAAAAAATTAACGCAGCTTTTGGAATCCTCTCTGACCGCAAGTTCTTCTGGAGAAAACGCCGTGTCCGGGATAACATCGCCTAGCGAAACCGTTTTTCCTTCATCAGCAACTTCAACATCAAGAGATGCGACTGTATAAGAAGTATCAAGAACATCATTCAGCCTCTCTTCTGAAATTCCAGCAAAAAGCGCAAGTTCCTTGACCGTGGCTTCTCTTCCGTTCTGCTGAAAGAAAATATTCTGAAACTTCTGGATACGGCGCAAAAGAGATTCCCTGTGCACCGGAAGCAAAATCGGAGAACTGTTAGCACTGATGAATTTCATTATACGCTGCACAATCCATCTGTAGGCATAAGTTGAAAATCTAGTTCCAAATGCCGGATCAAATTTTTGGACAGCAGTCATAAGTCCAAGGTTTCCTTCCTGAATCAAATCCATAATGCAAGATGCGCCTTTATTGAATCTTCCTGCAACGCTCACAACAAGCCTAAGATTGGAATTTACAAGAAGATTGAACGCTTCCTTGTCTCCAGACTTGATTCTTTTTGCAAGCGCGATTTCTTCATCGGCGGAAAGCAGCGGATATTTTTTCAATGAATCCAGGTATCCGTGGGCAACATCAATTTCCATAACAAAACTCCATAACTTTTTTAATCTCATAGTATAATAGCATATATTATGCCAAGTTAAGAAGATCACAGCTTAAAAACAGTTTTTTTTTATTTCAATTAACACATATTTTCTTGCAATTCAAGGAAATACAATTTTAGAGAAAATCTAAAAATTATATTACTGAAAAAAGAAAAAGTGAAAAATCAGAATCAAATTACAAAAAAGTAGACAGATAAGCAAAAAATTATCTGTATAAATTTATATACAGTGTAAAATTGTAGACATTCCTACTAAAGTAAACAAAGTGTTCCTATTACAGCAGGAATGAATATTTTGTTCAAACAGGAACTGCCTTCCTATTATAACAGGAATCACTTTCCGCTTAGAATAGGAACCGCTTTCAGATTAAAAACATTAATTGACCATATAAAATCAATTCATTAAACTGTAGAATTATGACACCTATTCTTATCAAAGATTTGCTTTCTACAAAACCGGAAAGTCAAAAAGTTACAGTTTGCGGATGGATTCGTTCTGTACGCGATTCAAAAAATCTTGTTTTCATTCAGGTAAATGACGGAAGCTGCTTCGCAAACATTCAGCTTACTTTTGACAGAAATTCACCTTCTCCAAATGCAAATGTAAATAATATAGAAGAAGAATTAAAAAAATTGAATACCGGGGCTTCTGTCCGCGCGGAAGGGCTTCTGATTTCTTCGCCGGCTAGCGGTCAGGCTGTGGAAGTTACTCTTGAAAGCCTAAAATGTCTTGGCACATGCAATCCGGAAGAATATCCGTTGCAGAAAAACCGGATGTCCATGGAATATCTTCGCACAAACGCTCATCTTCGTGCCAGAACAAATACTTTTGGCGCAGTTTACCGTGTGCGAAACCAGATGGCTTTTGCCGTTCACTCGTTTTTTCAGGAGCGCGGATTCCAGTACATCAACGCACCGGAAATTACTTGCTCTGACTGTGAAGGCGCAGGCGAAATGTTTCAGGTTACAACTCTTTCCATGGAAAAAATTGCTGAGCTTGGCGTAAAAGCAGGCGCTGGTGGAATGAAAATTGAGGACGCGCATAAAATTGTTGACTATTCAAAAGATTTCTTCGGCAAAAAGGCATCGCTCACAGTTTCCGGTCAGCTTGAAGCAGAAACAATGGCAACCGCATTAAGCCGCGTTTACACTTTTGGACCTACTTTCCGCGCAGAAAATTCAAATACTCCGCGCCACTTGGCTGAATTCTGGATGATTGAGCCGGAAATGGCGTTCTTTGACCTTGATGACGACATGGATATCCAGGAAGATTTTGTAAAATATCTTTTGAACTGGGCTTTAACAAAATGTCGCTCAGACTTGGAATTTTTTGACAAAAGAATTCAGCCTGGTCTTATTGAAAGCCTTGAAAAAGTCGCAAAAGCAAAGTTCGTGCGAATTTCTTACACAGACGCGATTGCAAAACTTGAAGAAGCAGAAAAGAACGGAGCGAAATTTGAATTCAAGCCGTACTGGGGCTGCGACATTGCAACTGAACACGAACGTTATCTTACAGAAAAGATTTTCGGTTGCCCTGTAATGGTTTTTAACTATCCAAAAGAAATAAAATCTTTCTACATGAAACAGAATGACGACGGAAAAACTGTAAAGGCTGTTGATGTTCTTGTTCCTGGAATTGGTGAACTGATTGGCGGTTCTGAACGTGAAGAAAACTACGAAAAATTGCTCAAGGCGTGCGAGGAACGCAAGATGGATATGTCAAACTATCAATGGTATCTTGATTTGCGCAGATTCGGTACCGTGCCTCACTCAGGATTCGGGCTAGGCTTTGAGCGCCTTATCCGTTACGTTACAGGGATGGAAAATATCCGCGACGTAATTCCTTATCCACGGGCACCAAAACTCGCAGATTTCTAAAAGAATTTAAGGTCAGACATAAGTTTGTCCGCAACAAAGCCATGCTGTGCATTTTGTTCAGTATGGCAAGTCTGTTTTGTTATTTGCAAAATTCAACAAGCAGGCTTATAATATCTAGCTAGGATATAATAAATGGCAGAACAGACAGACTTCGATATGTATGGCAGAAAAATATTCTTCTTGAATCCTGCTTATGCGGTAAAAAAAGACATTATAAGCAGTCTGCGGAAAAAAGAATATGAAGTCTACATTATCGAAAGTTTCAGGGACGCAAAGAATCTTCTGCGGAAAAACCCCGGTTCTGTTCTATTTATAAACATTGACGCGCAGCTTTCAATAGGAGCTTGGTTCAACTTTCTGCGCAGCTTTGATAAGGAAGAAAGCCTCAAGACAATTCAGGCGACCGTCATTTCCGAAAAAATAAAGCCAAATGAAATTGAACTGTTCTCAAGATTTTCAGATTCAGAAAACAGCGTAATTGATTTTTCAGATGGAATAGAAAAAGTTTCCGAGCGAATACAAAATATTCTTACCAAGACAAACGCAAAAGGAAGGCGGCAATACATCCGGGCAAATTTAATGCACGACAAAGACGCCGCTTTATTCTGGAACCACGGAAGCAAAATGCACCAGCTCAAACTTTTTGACTTAAGTTCTGTTGGAATGGCTGTAAAAATTCCCGCCGGCCTTGAAAGCCTCATAATTGCAAAAAACTACATATTGCAGGATGTAACGCTCAGGCTTGGAACAAAGCAGGTTGTAACAGAAGCCGTTATTTTCGCCGTAAAAAAAACAGAACAAGGAACAATCTGGGTGCTTCTTCTTGCGCCGCAAACTCCTTCAGCTGTAAAAGATGAAATCCGCCAATATGTTTTTAAAACGATTGAAGACAAAATGATTCTTTCCATAAATGAAAACCGCAAGGACGACACTGACTATGCGCAAATGGACTACTACAACTTTGCGGCAAAAACGAAATCCAAGTCCAAGCCTTCAACTTTTTCAAGCCAGCCCGGACACAATTTTTCATGACTTTAGGAAAAAAGCAGCTGAAAAAAATTTCGCTGTTCAGCATTGTGCAGTCGCTTTACTTAAGCTCAAGTTTGTTTTTTTCGAACGACTTGATTTCTTCTGCTTCTGCCTGCGCATTTGGATTTTTGCTTTCAGTTGTTCCAATCAGCATGATTATTTGCGTTGTGCTTCTTAGGGGTCTGCACGCTTCCCCGGAAACTGTTTCCGCGCTAATTTCTTCAAGTCCGTTTTCAAGCCAGATTATAAGCATTGAAGATTCGCTTCCAAAGTCGCTTAAGCTTATTACAAATTTTGAAGTTGTGATTATTGCGGCTGTAGTCTGGATGTCAAGAAGATTTTTCAGTTCGGTGATTGTAGGTCTGAAAAGAATTTTTGGAAAAGATGCAAAGTCTCGTCCTGTAAAAAATATGTTTCTTGTTTTCATCGGGGAAGCGCTTTTTGTAATTTTATTTTCGCTGATAATTTTCATAGCAATCAGTTTAAAGACAATAGTGCTTGTTCCAAAGTTCTACGGAATTCTTGAGCCTCTGAATCACATTGCAGATTTGATTTCTAAAACAGCGGCTGGCTTTGTTCCGTTTATAATTTTATTTGCGGCAACAGCTTTCACGTATAAATTTGGAAGCAGAACAAATCCGTCCTGGGGAATAAGCATTTTATCTTCTGCAGGAACTTGCGCTTCGTTTTGGATTCTTACAAAAGTCTTCCACCTGTTTGTAAATATAAACCGCTACAACATGGTCTACGGAGTTTTAAGTAACATCATTGTAATTCTTATGGGCGTGTTTTTTTTCTTTATAATTTTTTTCTTTTTTGCGCAGTGGCTTTACGTCTATCAGTTTTTTGAAACGCTGCTTTTATGCGAGCTTTATCTTCTGCCTGAAAAACAAGATGGAAATTTTCTTTCAAACATAAAGCGGTTTCTTTTTATAAATCCGTATTTTCTTCTTAAGAAAAATTCCCACGCATTAAATTTCAACGACGGAAACTTTGTATACAGAAAAAATTCAAAAAGTGAATTCTGCTTTTACATTGCGAGCGGAAGCATTTTGCTTATACACAAAAATGAAGGACAGGTTTTAAATCAAGGCGCATTTTTTGGCGAAGGCGAATGTCTTTTAAAGAAGCACCGACAGGAAGACGCCGTTTCAATTGGAAAATCAAAAATCATAAAAATCCCTTATTCCGTGTTCCAAAAGCTCATAGAAAAAAATCCAAAAATCGGAGTAAAAGCACTTTCGCAAATAAGAAAATACTCCAAGAGAACGTTTTCAGCCATAGAATAAAATTCCATTTAACTTGGCTAAAACCTGGATATGAGGTATAATTATATTTTATGGAACGTTTAAAAATTGTTGTTTTAGATTTTGGAAGCCAGTATGCCCATCTTATTGCAAAAAGATTCCGCATGATGGGTTATTATTCAGAAATCGCCTTGCCTTCCGCCGGGCTTGAAACATTCAAAAATGCAAAAGGAATTGTGCTTAGCGGAGGTCCGTCCAGTATCTATGATAAAAATGCTCCTGAATTCAATTCTGAAATTCTTAAGCTTGATATTCCAATTCTTGGTCTTTGCTACGGACATTATGTAGTTCAAACCGGCTACAACGGAAAAGCACAGAAAGCCTTAGTCGGAGAATTTGGATTTGCAACTTTAGAACTGAATCAAAATATAAACTGTCCGCTGTTTGAAGAAATTGAAAGTCCGCAGCAAGTTTGGATGAGCCATCAGGACGCTGTTGTAAAACCAGGAGACGGATTTGAAACTGTCGGTTCTACAAAGGACTGCGAATTCGCCGCGCTTCAGAATCTTGAAAAAAAACGATTCAGCCTTCAGTTCCACTGCGAAGTAAAAGACACTCCTTGCGGAAATAAAATTCTTGAAAACTTTGCGAAGTTCTGCGGAATGGAAAGAAACTGGGATCAGGACACAGTTCTGAACCACATAATTGATTCTATAAAAAATCAGGCAAACGATAAAAATGTTCTTCTCTTTTTAAGCGGCGGAGTTGATTCCACTGTGGCGTTTGCGCTTTTAAACAAAGCTTTGGGACAGAAAAGAGTTTTGGGACTTCACATAGACAACGGCTTTATGCGCAAGAATGAAAGCAAGAAAGTTGAAGAGGCATACAAAAGCCACGGATTTTCAAATTTCATTGTTGAAGACGCAAGCAAAAGTTTCTTAAAGGCTGTAGAAAACCTTACTGACCCGCAGAAAAAAAGAATGGCGATTGGTGAAAATTTTATTACAGTGCGCAATGAAGTTGTGGCAAAGCAAAAACTCGATGAAAACAAATGGCTTTTGGCGCAGGGAACTTTGTATCCGGACATCATTGAAAGCGGCGGAACAAAAAATTCAAATGTAATAAAAACTCATCATAACCGCGTAGACGGAATACAAAAGCTAATTGAAAAAGGCTTGATTATTGAGCCTCTAAAAGATTTGTATAAAGATGAAGTTCGTGCAATTGGAAAAAAACTTGGTCTTGAAGATGAGCTTGTAATGCGCCATCCGTTTCCAGGACCTGGATTAAGTATCAACGTGCTTTGCTCCAACGGAACTATGCCGGAAAATGATAAAGAAGAATTTAAAAAAGCTCAGGAAGAAATTTCAAAAGTCCAGCTTGAAATGTTCTGCGCAAAATGTTCTGCGAATCTTGAAAAATACATTCTGCCTGTAAAGTCTGTAGGCGTTCAGGGAGACTTCCGCACTTATAGATTTCCGTCTGTAATAAGTTTTGCAAAAATGGAAAACGGCTTTTATCATCTTCCAAAAAAATGGGAAAAACTTGAAGCCGCATCAAGCCAGATTACAAACAGCACGTCATTTATAAACAGAACGATAATCCGTTTGTGGCAAAATCCTTCGGTAAAAGATGAAGACTTAAAGCTTCAGGAAGGCTACTGCACAAAAGAGCGTCTTGACCAGACAAGAGATGCCGACGACATAGTTCTTACTGCTCTTCACAAAAGCGGATGGTACAATAAAATTTTCCAGCATCTTACAATCAACTTGCCTTATGCTTTATCAAAGGAAAGATGCAGTTTTGTTTTGCGCCCGCTTTGTTCGGAAGACGTAATGACAGCAAGGTTCGCACAGCTTCCGCAGGATCTTCTTATGGACATTGTGCAGGAAATTTCCAAGCTGCCTTATGTTGACGCAATATTTTTTGATCTTACAAACAAGCCGCCTGCGACATTTGGCTGGGAATAAATTTTTAATGCTGCTAAAGACTTGCAAAAGTTTTTTTTCAGCATTTTCAATTAAAAAATGTAAAGGAATTTTATGCTTGAACTTTCTGAATATAAAACTATTTTGGACACAATCCCTGCTGCGGTTATTATTGCAGTTCCAGTAAAGCAGGACGAAAAAATAACGGACTTTTCAATTGTCTATGTAAATGAATGTTTCAGAAACCTTACAAAAAATTTTATAAAGGAAGGCGTTCTGTTTTCAAGTTTCAAGGAAAAAATCAGCCAAGATATAAACTGGTTTGACATGGCGGTTGAAACTATAAAAACAAAAAAAACAATTGAAGAAACTTTTTACTCGCATAACTTTTCTATATGGATTCAGCTTGTGGAAAAATGCGTACCGGGCGATTACGTTGCAGTTTCGCTGACAAACGTCTCGCAGGCAAAAGAATACGAGTCCGCGCTAAGCGAGCAGAACAAAAAACTTGAGGAAGTAACAAGCCAGCTAAAGTCAAGCAGACTGAATTTGGATTCGCAACTAAAAAATATCCAGCAGCTAAACGAGCAGCTTTTGTTTGCGGCATATCACGATTCCCTTACCGACCTTTACAACCGTTCATGGCTTTCTACAATGATGAAAGTTCAGATAAAAGAAGCGACTGAAAAAAATGGAAAATTTGGAATTCTTTTGTTTGACATTGACAACATGAAAGACATCAATGACTCAAGAGGACACAACGCAGGCGATGAGCTTTTAAAGCAAGTTGCAACAATTCTCAAGCTGATGGAGTCAAAAGCTGTTACTGCTACAAGATTCGGCGGAGATGAATTTGTGCTTCTGTACAAAGACATAAAAGACCGCGATGAAGCAATTGGAATTTCAAAGAAAGCCTTGAGATTTTTAAATGCGGAAGGAATTGGAATTTCAGGCGGAATTGCAATTTTCCCGGACGACTCAAAAAAATCCGAAGATCTTTTAAAATTCGCTGACATGGCAAAAATAGAAGCAAAGAAAAACGGCAAAAACAATGTCGCTTGCTTCCATTCGCTCATGCAGGAAAAATTCCTAAGCAAGCTGAATATCGAAACAAAAATGTCAAAGGCAATGGCAAGCAGAAATTTTCAGCTTTATTACCAGCCGCAGTTTGACGCAAAAACAAAAGAGCTGCGTGGATTTGAAGCGCTTCTTAGATGGTACGACAGCGACTTAGGCTGGATAAGTCCTGAGCAGTTCATTCCGCTTGCAGAAGAAACTCATCTTGTTGTTCCGCTTGGCGACTGGGTTATGACAACTGCGCTTGCAACAATAAAAGAATGGGAAATGAAATTCAGCTTCAACGGAATAATGTCTGTGAATGTTTCTCCAGTTCAATTTGTTCAAGAAGATTTTATTGAAAAGCTGTTTAAGAAAATTGAAAAATCCGGAATAGACAAAAAGCATCTTGAAATTGAAATTACAGAAGGCGTTCTTATTGACAACGTGGAAGACACAATATCCAAGCTGAACAAAATAAGAGAGCAAGGCGTGGGACTTTCGCTCGATGACTTTGGAACAGGATATTCTTCTTTAAGATATTTGCAGCTTCTGCCGCTTACAACTTTAAAGATTGACAAGTCGTTTGTTTCAAACATTGCGGCAAAAGACGGATTTGAAGCGAACCTTACAGAAAGCATTATTTCGCTTGTTTCTAAAATGGGCTTGAACACAATTGCCGAAGGCGTTGAAAATGAAGAGCAGTTGAAAATGATTCAGAAATTCAACTGCCGCACAATTCAAGGATTTTTGCTGGGAAAGCCAATGCCAAAAGAACAATGCGAAAAACTTCTTGTAGAAAACTTGAGCAAAAGCACCAACTAAAATTTTTAATGATTGCTGTTTACATCGGGAATTCTATATTCAATATATTTTACTCTGCCCTGTTCTACTGCCAGCTTGATTTGTTTTTCCCGTGGACTTAGCTTGCTCTGCCCGGACTTTACTTCTATAAAATAAATTTCTTCTATATCGTCGCCTTCTGCGCTTCCAGGAAAAGCAACAAAATCAATTGGCTTGCCTACAAACCGCACGTCGCCCGGATTGCACGGAAAGCCAGGCAAAAATGGAGAAATCTGCTCGCTGAACTGCCCGCCCAAAACTGCTCGGCTTCTGTTTACGGCATCTTTTCTTTGCTTTTTAAATTCTGAAGAATTTTTTAACTTCTGTACGGCTCTACCCAAGACAAAGCCAATCAGCATCATGCAAATCATCGAAATGCAAAAAATAAATTTTCCGTTTAAAAGTTCATGCACTGTTGAAATTTCCATGATTCAATTTTATCATATCAGCATGAAAAGAAAAATCTTATTGATTTCAGTTTTGCTAATTTTTGCATCTTTATTTTTTGCGCAGGAAAATTCAGAAGGTGTTAAATTCGAATTCAAATATCAGAAAGGCGACCGCTACAGAATTCTTTCAACAGTTGATGAGGACATTTTTGTAAATCACCGCAAAAGCCATCATTCAATAATCATAAACAGAGTTTCCGCGGAAATTACAGACGTAACAAAAGACGGACAGGGAATTCACGACTGCATTTTTATGACAACAGAAGATTCCACAGGAACTTACACAGGCGCAAGATTTTCTTACGGCGAAGATTACAAAAGTATTTTTAAAAGAAGCAAAAACGGAACTTACACAATTGCAGACGAATACTTTATGCCGACCGTGCGCGATGTTCCGATTTTTCCAGACAAAGAAATTTTGCCGGGAGAAAAATGGACTGCAAAAGGACACGAAGCCCACGACTTAAGAAAAGGATTTGGAATTGAAAAGCCGTACAAAGTTCCTTTCAATGCTGAGTACACTTACGAAGGACTCGATGAAAATTCCGGGCTTTATAAAATAAGAGTCCGCTACACGATGTACATGGAAAATCCTCCGATTCAAAATTACGAGCTTAATGATTATCCAGTTACAACTCGTGGATTCAGCGACGAGACAATTTCTTGGGACAATGAAAAAGGTGCGATTGATCACTATTCAGAATCATTCAAAATTTTTATAGAAACTGCCGCCGGAAATATTTTTGAATTCAGAGGAACAGCCCATGCAGAAGTTACGGAATTCGCAAGAACAAATACAACTGAAAATATTTCTTCCGTGCAGAAAAAAATAAAAGAACTTGGACTTGAAAATGTTACCGTAAAGCCGGATGAAAAAGGACTTACAATCGCAATAGAAAACATTCAGTTTGAGCCTGACAGCGCAGTTCTTTTGGAAAGTGAAAAACTTAAAATTCAGCAGATTGCAAAAATTCTTGAAAACTGGCCGGACAACGACATTTTAGTTACAGGACACACAGCTCTTGCTGGAACAGAAAAAATGCGGAAAATTCTAAGTGAAGAAAGAGCAAGCGCAGTGGCAGAATATTTAATCGGACTGAATGTGCGGGACAGATTCCACGTGTTCACTCAAGGCTTTGGAGCGGAACGTCCAGTCGCAACCAACAGAACCGAAGAAGGAAAAGCAAGAAACCGCCGCGTTGAAATCACAATCATGGACAAATAATTCAGCGGAAATTTTTAAAGCAAAAGTCTGTTGACCAATATTTCTTTTCCAATTAGACTTATAGGAATTATGGACTTTGGCTTTATTCATCAAGTGATTCCTCTGTACGAAAAAGCTGCGATTCTAACTTTAAAAGCTGGACTTGCAGGAGTTGTTCTTTCGATTGTTCTAGGACTTTTTTGCGCCGTAATCCGCTATTGGAAAATTCCTGTTGCAAAAGAAATTGTAAAAGCGTACACAGAACTTTCACGGAACACGCCATTGCTAATCCAATTGTTTTTTTTATATTTCGCTTTTCCAAAAATGGGAATAAAACTTTCTTCTGAGCAATGCGGAATTATCGGCTTGACTTTTTTAGGCGGAAGCTACATGGCAGAAACATTCAGAAGCTCGCTTGAAACAGTTGGAAGAGTTCAACTTGAATCAGGAAGATGCATTGGGCTTACAGAATTTCAGATTGTGCGCTTTGTAATTCTTCCTCAGGCATTTTCAGTTTCAATACCAGGAATTTGCGCAAACACAATGTTCCTTATAAAAGAAACTTCAATGTTCAGCGCAGTCGCCCTCGCAGATCTTATGTATATTGCAAAAGATTTAATCGGTCTTTACTACAAAACAGAAGAAGCGCTTTTTCTTTTAGTTGTTTCATATTTTATTTTACTTTTGCCAATAACAATTTTAAGTTCATTTGCAGAAAGGAAGCTACGCTATGCACAGTTCGGAAATGCTTGATTCAATTACAAATTCATTCAGCGTAATTTTCATGGGAAAAAATTTTCTGCGGCTTTTACAGGGACTTCTTGTTACAATTGAAATTGCGGCGGTTTCCGTAGTTTTTTCAATTATACTTGGATTTTTGCTTGGCGCGCTTATGACTGTAAGAATAAAACCGCTTCAGATTGCCTGCAAAATTTATCTTGAGTTCATGCGCATTATGCCTCAGCTTGTTTTGCTTTTTCTGGCGTACTTCGGACTTACGCGGGCATTCGGAATTTCAATCAGCGGAGAAGCGGCATCTGTTCTTGTGTTCACACTTTGGGGAACAGCGGAAATGGGAGATCTTGTGCGAGGTGCGCTTGAAAGCATTCCGCGTCATCAGTACGAAAGCGCAAAATCAATCGGACTTAACGAAAAGCAGATTTACATTTACGTAATTATTCCACAGACTTTGCGCAGGCTTATTCCGCTTGCCATGAACTTAATAACAAGAATGATAAAGACAACTTCAATTGTAGTTTTTGTCAGCGTAATCGAAGTTGTAAAAATCGGTCAGCAAATAATTGACGCAAACCGGCTTACAGTTCCCACAGCCGCAATCGCAGTCTATGCTGTTATTTTTTTCATGTATTTTATAGTCTGCTGGCCGCTTTCAATTCTTGCGGGAAAACTTGAAAAACGTCAAAAAGACAATTAAAACTTTGGAGTAAAAAAAATGAGCTTGCTAGAAATAAAAGACATAAAAAAAGAATTTCCAAAAGTTGGTGGAATCTTAAATGGAGTTTCGCTTGAAGTTGAGCGCGGAGAAGTCGTAGTGATTTTAGGACCTTCAGGCTGCGGAAAAAGCACACTCTTAAGATGCATAAACGGGCTTGAAGAAATTCAGCAAGGCGAAATTCTTTTGGACGGCGAAATAATCAGCAACAGAAAAAAGAACATGCATTTAATCCGCCAAAAAATCGGAATGGTTTTTCAAAGCTACGATTTGTTTCCGCATTTAACTGTTGAAAAAAATATTTTGCTTGGACCTGTAAAAGCGCAGGGAAGAAATTCTGATGGCGTAAAAAAAGAAGCAGAACTTTGGCTTGAAAGAGTCGGGCTTCTTGAAAAAAAAGATTCATATCCAAGAGAACTTTCCGGCGGACAAAAACAGAGAGTCGCAATTGTACGCGCGCTTTGCATGCATCCAGAAGTTCTTTTGTTCGATGAAGTTACAGCGGCTCTTGACCCGGAAATGGTGCGGGAAGTTTTGGACGTAATGGTAAACCTTGCAAAAGAAGGGCGCACAATGGTAATTGTAACCCACCAGCTGGAATTTGCCCGTGCAGTTGCAGACAGAATTGTTTTCATTGATGAAGGAAAAATTGTAGAAATATCAAAGCCAGAACAATTCTTCAACAATCCAAAAACTGAGCGCGCTAGAAAATTCCTAAAAGCCTTTATGTTCGACAAAGTAAAAAATAATTGAAATTGCGCTTGACATTTTCCTATCGAATAAGTATGTTTATTCTATCTTAAACAAAAGAGGTAGAACTATGAAAACAAAAAACGGAACTATTCTTGCCGCCGGAATCGCAACACTCCTTGCTTTATTTTCAGCTTGCGCAAAAGAAAACAAAACTTCCGCAAGAACTGTTGAGCAGATAAAGAAAAGCGGAGAAATAAAAATAGCAGTTTTCAGCGACAAAAAGCCATTTGGATATGTTGATGAATACGGCGAGTACCAAGGATACGATGTTTACTTTGGAAACCGCATTGCAAAAGATCTTGGCGTAAAAGTAAAGTACGTTCCAGTTGAAGCCGCAAGCCGCGTTGAATTTCTTGTTACAGGAAAAGTTGACATTGTTCTTGCAAACTTCACTGTAACTCCAGAACGTGCAGAAAAAGTTGACTTTGCGCTTCCATATATGAAGGTTGCGCTTGGAGTTGTTTCCCCGGAATCAGCTCTCGTTACAAAGCCTGAAGACTTGATTGGAAAAAAACTTATAATCAGCAAAGGAACTACAGCTGAAACTTATTTTACAAAAAATTATCCAGAAGTTGAGCTTTTAAAATTCGATCAGTATTCAGAAGCCTACGCCGCCCTGCTTGACGGAAGAGGAGCCGGAATGTCAACAGATAACACAGAAGTTCTTGCCTGGGCTTTGGAAAATCCGGGATATAAAGTTGGAATTGAAAGCCTTGGTGAACTTGACACAATCGCCGCCGCAGTTCAAAAAGGAAACTCAAGTCTTCTTGAATGGCTAAACAATGAAATCGTAGAACTTGGAAAAGAAAACTTTTTCCATGCTGACTATGAAGCGACACTTCGTTCAACTTATGGAGCAGACTCTGACGCAGACGCTCTTGTAGTTGAAGGCGGAAAACTTTAATAAAACAAAAAGGAAACTAAAAAAGAGATTGCTTTTTACAAGCAGTCTCTTTTTTTTTAATGAAAATTATGTGGTTAATTTTTGCAATCTTATCTTCTGTATTTGCCGCGCTAACTTCAATTCTTGCAAAAATAGGAATTGACGGCGTAAACTCAAATCTTGCAACAGCAATAAGAACTGCGGTTGTTCTTGCAATGTCTTGTCTCATGGTGTTTGTAACAAGCGCGCAATCTGACATTTCCGAAATAAACAAAAGAAGCTGGATATTTTTAATTCTTTCAGGGCTTGCAACAGGAGCTTCCTGGCTATGCTATTACAAGGCGCTGCAAATCGGTGAAGCTTCAAAAGTTGTTCCAATCGACAAAATGAGTGTTGTTCTTACATTAATTCTTGCGTTTATTTTTTTGCATGAACAGTTCACGGCAAGAACGTTGGCAGGAATGGCTCTTTTGACAGCTGGAACAATTCTTATGATAAAATAAATTTCAAAATTTCTTTCAGTCGTTCTGGCAATGTAAAAAAGTCAACTCGTGCTTGTTGTAATTCAAATGCACAACTTTGCTGTCTGGAATTTCTTCAAACTTTGAAATCAGATTCCAATCAGTTTTTCCCTGCATTTTTATTGTGCAAATCATCTTTTTAGTTTTTCCACTTTCAAGCCACATTTTTATCCATTCAAGAAGACGTTCAGGGTAGCAAATCACATCGCTGAAAACCCAGTCAAATTCTCCAAGAGATTCAGGCTTCAACGTAAAAGCATCATGCGCCAAAAATTCAACAAGCGGATTTTTCATTAAAGACGGAACAAGCTCGCTTCTGTCAACTGCAAAAACTTTTGCGCCTAAATTCACAAGAACGTAAGTCCAGCCGCCGGGACACGCTCCAGCTTCAAAGCACCTTGAAGAAGCAGAAGGAAGTCCGCAGCCAAAAATGCTGTCTGCAACAGAAAGACTTTCCTGAATTTTTAAATACGCACGGCTCGGAGGATTTTCATGGTCTTCTATAAATGAAATTTTTCCTGCAGGAAGAGGACTGGAAGTTTTTGCGGAAGCAATCATTTCACCTTTGTCAAGCAAACAAAAAAGTCCAATTTCTGATGCAGGAAGTTTTACAGGAAAATTTTTGGGCTTGAAATTTATATACGGAAGTTTTTCCTGAATCAATGCGGCTCTTCTAAAACAAGTTGAACTGCATGAAGCCCAGGAACGCTGAATTTTTTTCAACTCGCCGGAAGCTTCTCCAATTGAATCAAATTTCAAAATGAAAGGCTCAAGCATTGCGCTTCTGCAAAAGTAAGGAACTTTAAAAGTTCCGTCAGAATTTTTTGCGTTGTAGTCAGGAATGTAAAGAAGTTCCCCGTAAGAAATAGCGTTTTCCATAGAAACAGAAAAACGTTCTTTTAGCTCGTCCTTTAAAATTCCATCCATTTCTGGAAAAGGAAGAAAAGCCGCGCCTGAAATTTTTTCTATTGAAATGCTCATTCTACAAATTCCGCTTCTGGAGAAATAATCATATCGGCAAGATCTGGATTTTCCTCTGAATTTTCCTGAAGGCTGTTTATAAAGGAAGCCAATGCAGGAGAATCCGGAGAACGCAAAATCTTAAATCCAATTTCAGTTTCACTTTCGTCTTCGTTTTTCCATTTTGGAACACAGACAAATTCAAGCGGACGTGAAAAATCCTGCCGGGAAAAAGTTATAAATACAGTATATTCATCTTCCACATCTACAAAGACAGGATTTGGAAAATGCGCGCTGAATCCAGACATGCTTATATCTTCAAGGACTCCGGGCAAGGCGCAGATACGTTCACAATCAATACGCCCAATCTCATTAAAACGCTCTTCCCCTCTGAGCTCCTTTTTCATATCAGTTCATAACCTCTTCGCTGAGTTTCATAATCATGTCGTAAATCGGTTTTCCGCCTGGAACCATCGGAAGAACCATTTCGTCAATGTCAACTTCAGCATCGATTACTGCCGGCTTTTTTGCTTCAAAAGCTTCCTTGAAAACTTTTTCAAATTCCTTTGCATTGCTCGCCTTGTAGCCTTTAATTCCGTAAGCATCGGCAAGCTTGCACCAGTCCGGTCCAAAGTCAAGAGTTGTCTGGCTGAATCTTTTTCCGTAGAAAAGACGCTGCCACATTCTTACATTTCCAAGCGCGTGGTTGTCCACAACAATAATTACAATCGGAAGATTATAATGCTGAATTGTCGCAAGTTCATTGCAATTCATGCGGAACGAGCCATCGCCTGCGATATGTACAACGCGGTTATTTTTGTCCGCAAACTGAACTCCCATTGCAGCACCAGTTCCAAATCCCATTGTTCCCAATCCGCCGGAAGTTATAAAAGTCCTAGGCTTTGTGAACGGATAAAACTGAGCTGTCCACATCTGATGTTGTCCAACTTCAGTTGTGATAAATGTATTTTCACCTGCAATTTTGTTTATACATTCGCAGATAAATTTTGGATTTATAGAATGTTCAGGGTTTTTGTCGTAGCATTCAGGATATTCTTTTTTCCATGCCTGAATTTGCTCAATCCATTCCTTGCGTTCTTTTTTTTCAACGGAAGGAATAAGGCGGCTAAGGATTTGCTTTAAATCTCCAACAAGCGATGTGTAAGCTGGAATATTTTTATTAATTTCCGCAGGGTCAATATCAATATGGACAACTTTTGCTTTCTGCGCAAATTTAGAAGAATCCAAAATAACACGGTCGCTGAATCTTGAGCCAAGAGAAATCAAAAGGTCGCACTCTGTAACGCCCATGTTGCTTGCTTTTGTTCCGTGCATTCCAATCATCCAAGTGCATAGCGGATGATTTGCCGGGAACGATGAGCGGGCCATAAGACTTTCACTAACAGGAATATTTGCTTTTTCCGCAAGCTCAAGAAGTTCTTTTTCTGCGCCACTTATTCCAATTCCGCCGCCAGCATAAATAAAAGGGCGTTTTGAATTATTTATCAGCTCTGCAACTTTTTTTATATTTTCTTCTGAAGGAATATTTATTTCAGCGATTCTTTTTAAATTTGAATGATTTTCTATGAGAATACCGTTTCTTTCATTTTCTTTTGAAAGCGGTTCAAATTCAACTTCCGCAGCAGTAACGTCTTTTAGAATATCAATCAGAACAGGACCAGGGCGTCCGGTCTTTGCGATAAAAAATGCCTCGCGGATAGTCTTTGCCAAATCCTTTACATCGCGAACCATGAAGTTTTGCTTTGTAATCGGCATAGTCACACCAGTAATATCAATTTCCTGAAACGTATCTTTTCCCAAAAGATTGTTTGGAACATTGCAAGTAATTGCGACAATCGGACTTGAATCCATATATGCAGTTGCGATTCCAGTTACAAGATTTGTAGCACCCGGACCGCTTGTTGCCATGCACACTCCAACTCTTCCAGTTGCACGAGCATATCCATCCGCAGCATGAGCGGCACCTTGTTCATGCGCAGTCAATATATGATTTATTCTGCCTGAATTTTTATAAAGAGCATCATAAATGTTAAGAATGTTTCCGCCTGGATAACCGAAAACAGTATCAACTCCCTGTTCTATAAGACATTCTATAACAACTTGTGAACCTGTAATTTTCATTTCTTAATATTCCTTTTATTTTTTTTTATTTACTGAAGAATCGTAGTCTTACGGCAAACTCGCAGAACACTGGTTATTGTAAAATAGCTCCCTTATCCGGTCGTAGCCTACGGCTACTTACCGAGTTTGCTTTCGCAAACTCGCACAATTATTTTACTGTAAGATTGCTCCTTTATCGGCTGAACTTACCAGCTTAGCGTAGCGCGCCAGATAGCCAGTTTTTACTTTTGGCTCCGGGGCAACCCACTTTGCTTTTCGGGCGGCAAGTTCCTCGTCGCTTACTTCAAGATGGATTTTGTAGTTGTTTATGTCCAAAGTGATTTTATCGCCTTCCTGAACAAGCGCAATCGGACCGCCGACAGCTGCTTCCGGCGAACAATGTCCCAACGACGCTCCACGTGTAGCACCGCTGAACCGTCCGTCTGTAATGAGCGCAACCTGCTTGTCCAAGCCCTGACCTGCAAGTGCCGCTGTAACCGCAAGCATCTCGCGCATTCCAGGACCGCCTTTTGGACCTTCGTAGCGGATTACAACAACATCGCCCGGCTTAATCTTTGACTTTTGAACAGCTTCCATCGCCTCGCTTTCGTCGTTGAATACGCGGGCCGGACCTGTATGGTGCATAAGCTCAGGAGCGCAGGCTGAACGTTTTACAACAGTTCCGTTTGGCGCAAGGTTTCCGAACAAAATCGCAATTCCGCCATTGTCGCTGAACGGATTTTCAATCGGGCGCAGGATTTCAGGATTTCTATTTTTTACGCCTTTGATATTTTCCGCAATTGTTTTTCCTGTAGCGGTAATCAAAGATGTATTTATAAGATTCTTTTTTGCAAGCTCGGCAAGAACAGCCTGAACACCGCCGGCATCATCAAGCTCGCACATAAAAGTGTGTCCTGCCGGTGCAAGATGGCAAAGGTTCGGAGTTCTTTCTGAAATCTTATTAACTTCGTGCAAGTCAATGTCAATTCCAGCCTCGTGCGCAATCGCAGGAACGTGCAGCATTGTGTTGGAAGAACATCCGAGCGCCATGTCCGCTGTAAGTGCATTGCGGAAATTTTCAGCTGTCATCATCTGACGGGCAGTAATTCCTTTCTTATACAAATTCATAACAGCCATACCAGCGTGCTTTGCAAGCGCGATTCTTTCGCCAGTTACAGCAGGAATTGTTCCGTTTCCAGGAAGCCCAAGACCAAGAACTTCAGTCAGGCAGTTCATTGAGTTTGCAGTGAACATTCCAGAACAAGCGCCGCAACCCGGACAAGCCCTGTGCTCCATTTCCTTAAGCTGCTCCTCAGTGATTTTTCCGACAGCAAGACCGCCGACAGCCTCGAACATATCTGTAAGCGAAAGATTCTTGCCGGAATAAGGATTTGAAGCATCATTTCCAGGAAGATGCCCCGGCATCATCGGACCGCCGGAAACAAAAACAGTCGGCAAATCAAGACGAGCGGCAGCCATAAGCATTCCCGGAACAATCTTGTCGCAGTTTGGAATCATAACCAAAGCGTCAAACTGGTGAGCCTTTGCAACACATTCAACGCTATCGGCAATAAGCTCGCGTGTAACAAGCGAATATTTCATTCCCTCGTGGCCCATCGCAATTCCGTCGCAAACACCAATCGCCGGGAATTCAATCGGAGTTCCACCAGCCATTCTAACGCCAGCCTTAACAGCCTCCGCAATCCGGTCAAGCTCAATGTGCCCCGGAATAAGTTCATTTTTAGCGCAAATAACACCAACCAGCGGCTGATCCAATTCCTCATCAGTATAACCAGAAGCATAAAAAAGAGAACGGTGCGGCGCGCGTGCAACACCCTTACAAGCATTGTCAGATTTTTTTGTCATAGTCGAACCTCGGTATAAAAACTTTCTTTAAAAATCAAAAGTTTTAAAATGTATTTTTCTATATAAAAGAGCTTCAAAAGCCAGTCCATTTTTGAAACTAATTTCCATTATACAAAAATATACGGATTTGTAAAAGTCAGAATGTTTTTGAAAGGCAATCTGAATTTCAGCACAAAAATTTATCTTCTTCCAAATGCTTCAAGATTTGCAAGTCCTCTTTTAAACTGCGGAATTCTTGCGCAAGCTGTTGTATTCAACGGACTTGTTTCTCCTCGCTTAAGAAAATGATACGCAACGCCGGCAATCATCGCGCCATTGTCTCCGCATAATTTTAAAGGAGGAAAAATGCAGTTGATTTCTTTATGTTCAGCAAGCATCGCTCTAAGCCGTGAATTGGCAGCAACACCTCCGCCAGCAACAACAGTTTTTAGACCTGTGTCTTCCACCGCCCTAAGCAATCTTAAAACCAAAGTTCTACAAGCAGTTTCCTGAAAAGACGCCGCGATATTTTCAACTGACTTTTCAAATCCTGAATTTAAAAACATATCAGCCTGATGGATTACTGCAGTTTTCAATCCGCTGAAAGAAACATCATAACGATGTTCTCCTTTATCAAGTTTTGGAAGAGGAAAAGTGAACGCATCTGGATTTCCGTTTTTAGAAAGCCTGTCAATTATAACTCCTCCCGGATAACCCAAGTCATAATATTTTGCAACCTTGTCAAACGCTTCTCCAACGCTGTCATCAATTGTAGTTCCTAAAATTTCCAAGTCGTCAAAGCCATTCACTTTTGAAATAATGCTGTGTCCGCCGGAAACCAAAAGTCCAATGTACGGATAAGGAATGTCATTTTCAAGATGAGCAGCATACATGTGTCCAAGCATGTGGTTTACAGCTATAAAAGGCTTGCCAGAAGCCCATGCCAAAGTTTTTCCAAAAGTAAGTCCAACCAAGAGCGCGCCCATAAGCCCCGGACGATTTGTAGCGGCAATCGCATCAACTTCATCAAGATTCAAATGAGCATCTTCAAGGCTTTGTCTTACAACCGGAAGAATCCATTCAGCATGTTTTCGGCTTGCAATTTCCGGGACAACGCCTTTATAAATCTGATGAAAAGGAATTTGCGTTGCAACAACATTGCTTAAAATTTTTTTGCCGTCTTCAACAATTGCGCAGGCAGTTTCATCACAAGAAGATTCTATTCCAAGAACTTTCATATATACTCCAATACATTACAAGTAAAACTATTTTTGAATCTGCGAAGGAAAAGCGAACTTGTATCCTTTCTGCTTTAAATATGGATACATATCATTTAAAAGCTGCGGAAGAATTTTTGCAGATTTATCAACGTGGCCAATCATTATAACTTTTCCATTTTTATTTGCAATTCCAAGTCCGCGGTAAATTTGAGCAAGCATTTCATCTTTAGAAATTATGTCGTCTATAAAAACATCACGCTCAAGAATTTTCATGTCTCGTTCCAATGCGGCTTGAGGAGCTTTTGTCTGCGCGGAAGTTCTGGAATCCACAAAGAAAATTCCGTTGTCAAGAACCGCATCAAGAACCGCACCAATTTTCATAACATCACAAGTTATAAGAGAACCTTCATGATTGTTAAGACCTTTTATCGGTCCGATTTCCGCAATATTTTCTGAAACCTGTTTATAAACTTCACTCAAAGACATATCAGGCAAAATCGCGCCTTCACCTGGATTAAGCTTTAAATTCTGAGCTTGCATTGGCTGATGAAGCATAAGTTCCTGTCCCGAATTTCTTACGATAGTTGCACAGTCTTTTGAATGCGCAAGTTTTGGAAGAACCGCAATCGCAATTGGAAAAGGAAGACTTGTGTAAAGCTTTAAATTGTAAGTGTCGTATCCGCCGTCATCAATTATAAAAACAAGCGTCGCTCCATTTTTTGCAGGCGGAATTGAATATTTTTCAATTTTTATTTCTTCATTTTTTTTTGCAGGCGGATTTACAGAAGCAATTCTAGGCTCTTCTTTTTTTACTTCCGGCTTAGAAATTGGCTGTGTTTTTTTCTCAAATGGAATTTTTTTTACTTCAGGCTGAATTTCAACTGGCTTTTTAACAGCTTCCTTTTTTTCAGGCTGAACCTTTTTCGGCTGATTTATATTTTCTGAAATTTTATTTTTTTCAGCAGACTTGATTTTTTGTTCCTGACGCAAAACCGGCTGCTCAACATTCGCAACTTTTGGCTGCTTTTCTTTTTTTGGAGATGAAAAAACAAAAGCCATGGAAAGAAAAACTGCACACAAGAAAATAATCGATGCGGATAAAAGCATAACACTTTTATTGTCAAGAATTATCTTTGGCTTTTTTTTACGAGGAGTTCTTTTTTTTTCAGTTCTTTTCCTGTTTTGTTTTTTTGCAGACATTTTCAATGATTATAAACTTTTGCCGCATTTTTTTCAAATGAACGAGCTTTTACGCAAGCAAACATCAGAATATAAACTCTTCCAGGCAAATTTAAAAAAAAAATTCAGAGAAACTACAAGTTTGCGTCTGGCACAATCAAGTTAAAAATGCGGTCCAAATCTTCAGAAGAAAAATAATTTATAGAAATTGTTCCCTTGCTAAATCCGCCTTTCAACTGAACCTTTGTTCCAAGCCGCTCAATAAGCTTTTGCTCAAGAGCCGCAAGATTCGGATCTTTTTTTGGCTCTGGCTTAAAATCAGTTTTTGCTGCTGAAGAAATTCCGCTTTTCATTTCCTTGGCGATATTTTCAGACTGCCTTACAGAAAGTCCCTGTCCAATTATTTTTCCAAAAAGAATCCGCTTGTCAGAATCATTTTCCAAACTTAAAATGGCGCGCGCGTGTCCAGAAGAAATTGAATCTGCAACAAGAGCTTTCTGAATATCTTCTGGAAGCTTTAAAAGGCGAAGACAGTTTGCAACAGTAGATCTGTTTTTTCCAACACGCTCCGCAACCTGATCCTGCGTCAAATTTCCAAGCTCCATCAAATCATAATAAGCCTGGGCTTCTTCCAGCGCATTCAAATCTGTACGCTGAATATTTTCTATAAGCGCAACTTCAAGTTTTCTTTGCTCTGAATATTTTCTAAGCTGAACAGGAATTTTTGCAAGACCTGCGGCTTTTGCTGCGCGGGTACGGCGTTCACCTGCAATGATAAAAAATGTTCCGTCATTTGCATCTTCTATTATAACAGGCGAAAGAATTCCTTCCTTGCGCACTGACTCTGTAAGCTCCGCAAGTTTTTCATCATCAAAGTAAGTTCGCGGCTGACGAGGATTCGGTTTTAAAAGAGCCGGATCAACCCAAAGAGTTCCGTTTTCGTCAGAAGAAATTCCAGCCGGAAGATTTAAATTTACAGGAGACGCACTTTCCTTAAGCTGAACTCCATTTTCAGAAACTTCCTCAGACAAATCAGCTTCCTGCATCAAGGCGCCAAGACCTTTTCCCAATCCCTGATGTTTAGCCACGGCTGATTACCTCTTCTGCAAGTCTCTGATAGCTTTTTGCGCCAACACAATTCGGATCATAAATGCAAATCGGCTCGCCATGTGAAGGCGCTTCTGAAAGTCTTACGTTGCGCGGAATAATTGTATTGAAAACAACATCTTTAAAATAGCTTTTTACCTGCATAACAACATCCTGCGCAAGGCGAGTTCTGGAATCATACATCGTAAAAAATATTCCGCCGATTACAAGATTTTTATTTATGCTTTCCTGAACTTTTTTTACTGTCTGCAAAAGAAGAGTAATTCCTTCAAGCGCAAAATACTCGCACTGCATAGGAACAAGAACAGCATCTGCGGCGGCAAGTCCGTTCAAAGTAAGAATTCCAAGGGAAGGCGGACAGTCAATCAGAATGTAATCATATTTTTCACGGACAGAAGCAATGGCGTTTTTTAAAAAGTATTCGCGGTTTTCCTGATCTACAAGCTCAATCGCCGCGCCGGACAAATCAATAGACGCGCTTATAACATCAAGATTTTTTACACCAGAATGTTTTATAGTTTCGTCAATAGTGGACTGACCAGCGAGAAGTTCATAAATGGTAGGCTTTTTTTTGCTGACTCCAACGCCGCTAGACATATTTCCCTGGCTGTCAAAATCAACAAGCAGAACTTTTTTTCCGCCAACAGCAATATACGCCCCAATATTTATAGCAGATGTAGTCTTGCCAACGCCACCTTTCTGATTAACAAAAACAAATACCTTTCCCATGATTAAACCATTATAGATTATATAGTAATAATTTTCAATTAATATGCGCCAGTTTCAAAAGCCCATCAATATTGAAAGCGAATCTTATTATCATGCTTTTAATGCGGAAGCTGAAAACTTCTGTTTGTAAAGTTTTGCAAAATAAAAAATTTCTGCCGCAGCGGTAATCGTCCAGGAAAAAGCAAAAAGCAAATAAAGAGATTCAATTGTTTTAAAATATGCAAACACAGTAAAAATCCAGGCGATTCTAAAAACACATGAACCAAGAATAACAATTACAGTCGGAACGGAAGTCTGACCAAGTCCGCGGGAAGCCGCAATAGTGCAATCCATAAATGCTGAAATGCAATAAGAGCAAGCCATTATCGAAAGCCGCTTCATTCCAAGTTCCACAATCGAAGGATCTGAAATAAAAATTGAAATAAAATTTCTTCCAAACGCAAAAAGCAAAAGGCCTAAGAACAATGCAAAAAAGAACGAGCAGGCAAGACTTATAAAATAGCTTTTTAAAACTCTGGATTTTTTTCCAGCACCATAATTCTGTCCTATAAAAGTTGAGCAAGCCACATAAAATGCGCTCATAACATTGTAGACAAGCGGATCTGAATTTGAAGCTGCGGAATTTGCAACAACCATAGAAGCGTCAAAAGAATTAACTCCAATCTGAATAAAAAGATTTGCAAATCCAAAAATCGCATTTTGCATTCCGGCAGGAATTCCAATTTTTAAAAGCCGAACAAGTTTCGATTTATTGACTTTAAGCTTGGAAAAACGCAGCGCAAGAGAATCATTTTTTCTGTGCAGTTTTATAAAAACAAGAAATGCTGAAACATAAAGCGCAACAACACTTGCAATTGCAACTCCGGCAATATCCATTTTAAAATGAATAACCAAAAGCAAATCCAGCACAACATTGAAAATTCCAGAAATAAAAAGAAAAAGCAAAGGCGACTTTGTATCTCCTTCCGCGCTAAGAATTCCATTTCCGAAATTATAAAAAGCAAGAGCAGGAAGTCCAACCATGTAAATTCTAAAGTACAAAACCGCGCCTTCAATAAGAACTGGCTTTGTGCTCATCAAGTTCAAAACGGAACGGGAAAAAATTATTCCGGCGACACCGACAATGAACCCCGCAACAAGGCAAACAACTGCGGAAGTATGAACAGTTTCGCAAATGTCGTTGTTATTTTTCGCGCCTATAAAAAACGCCACAATGACGTTAACGCCAGAACCAAATCCAATAAGAATTCCTGTGCATAAAAAAACAAGAATTACCGTAGAGCCAACCGAGCCAACAGAAGACGGACTTGCAAATCGTCCCAGAACCGCAATATCAGTCATGTTGAAAAAAGTCTGGAGAAGATTTGTAAAAATTAGAGGCAAACTGAAAATCAAAATATTTTTAAAAAGCGGACCTTCAGAAAAATCTTTTTTAACTGACATCTTTGTAACCCTTTCTGTAGAAATATATCATTTATAATAAAAATGTAAAGGTCATAAAAAATGCGCTATCCTCAAAAACAAATGTTTGTGCTAATATAAAAATATGATTTTAAGCGCAATATTTTCAAAGCCGTCAAAAACTTGCCCGGAAATTTTTGGCAAGCCTTATATAAAAATCCGAATCTGGAGAAATCCATCTCCTTCCGCAAAAAAGCAAAATGAATTTCAAGCTGAATTTTTTACAGAAAAGCAGGCGTTTCAAAAAAGTTTCACTGCAGAACAAGCGCGGGAATTTATTGAAAAGCACGCAGGAACAGCTTTTAAAAATTGCATCATAAAAACGGACACAGAAGAAATTACAACAATGGCAAATAAAAAAGGCGAAATAAAAGTTTTCAGAAAAGCAGCAAAAAATTTTTCAGCGGAACAAAAGTTTTCAAATAATTTCAACCGAATAAAAAATTATATTTTGCAAGAAGGCATTCCTGTTCCTTTTTTAGTTGAACTTGGAGTTATGACAAAAGACGGAAAAGTTGTCGCGCAAAAATATGACAAGTTCCGGCAAATAAACAGATTCCTCGAATTTATAAACGACATAATTGAAAACATTGAAAATCTAAATGGAGCTTCTTACACTCAGGAAAGTCCGCTAAGAATTGTTGACTTCGGCTCAGGAAAATCTTATTTAACTTTTGCAGTTTATTATTTTTTGACTGAACTGAAAAAAACTCCTGTCTACATAACCGGTCTTGATTTAAAAGAAGACGTAATAAAAAACTGCGATTCGCTTGCAAAAAAACTTGGATGCAAAAATCTTGAATTCAAAGTGGGAAACATTGCAGACTATTCATCTGAAGAAACTCCAGACATCATAATTACACTTCACGCCTGCGACACAGCAACAGACTTCGCACTCGACTATGCAGTTAAACATAATGCAAAAGCAATTCTTTCAGTTCCTTGCTGCCAGCACGAAATAAACAGCCAGCTCGAAAAACAAAAAGTCAAATCAGAAAGTCCATTTGCTTCAATTGAAAGATTTGGAATTTTACGTGAACGGTTTGCCGCAATTGCAACTGATGCAATCCGCGCAGAACTTCTTGAGCAATGCGGATACACAGTTCAGCTTTTAGAATTCATCGACATGAGCCACACTCCAAAAAACATTTTAATCCGCGCTGTAAAAAAACAGTCAGGCAATTTAAAAAGCCAGGAAGCAAAAATTAGAATGAAAAGTTTGCTTGAAGAGATTGGATGTTTCCAAACACTTGAAAAACTTTTGAGCAAAGAATCAGAGCTATAGAAAAAAAAAATCAACTATGTTAGACTTAGTTAATTTTTCAATAAAAGGAAGCAGATATTATGGAAGAGAAAGAAATACTTGAAAGAGCTGCAAAATATATTGCAGAAGAAAAAGACGATTCTTTCCGCAAGGAAGTTGAAGATTTAGTTGCAAAAAAAGACATGGCTGAACTGGAAGACCGTTTCTATCAGAGCCTTGAATTTGGAACAGGCGGACTTCGCGGCGTAATGGGCGGCGGAACAAACCGTATGAACACTCTCAACATTTCAAAAGCAACTCAAGGTCTTGCAAATTATTTAATCAAGGCATTTCCAGAAGAAGCAAAGAACGGCACATTGAGCGCATGTGTAGCTTATGACAGCCGCCACAACCACGATAAATTTTCTGACATCACTGCAAGAGTTTTTGCAGCGAATGGAATCAAAGCATACCTTTTCACTTCGCTTCGCCCTACTCCAGAACTTTCTTACGCAATCAGAATTCTTGGATGCAAAACTGGCGTTGTTGTAACTGCAAGCCACAATCCGCCACAGTACAACGGCTACAAAGCTTACTGGGACGACGGCGCGCAGGTTGTTGAACCGCATGACAAGGGAATCATCGATGAAGTCAACGCAGTAAAAGAAGTAAAGCTTATCGAAAAAGACGAAGCTGTAAAGGCAGGAAAAATTGTTTTAATCGACAAGGAAATTGATGACAAATTCCAGGCAATGATAAAGTCAAACCTATATCGTCCTGAACTTATAAAAGAAAAAGCAAGCAGCGTAAAAGTTGTATACACTCCGCTCCACGGAACAGGCGCAATGCACGTTGAAAAAGTTCTTGGAGACCTTGGACTAAATGTAATCACAGTTCCAGAACAGCGCGAAGGAAACGGCGACTTCCCTACAGTAGAGAAGCCAAATCCAGAGGAAGCTCCAGCGCTTAAAATGGCAGTTGAACTTGCAGAAAAAGAAAAGGCTGATGTTGTAATGGCAACAGATCCGGACGCAGACAGATTCGGAACTGCATTCCCAGACAAAAACGGAAAATACGTTCTTGTTTCAGGAAACCAAATGGGCGCGCTTCTTGCAGACTATGTTCTTCTTTCAAAAAAAGAATTCAACAAGATGCCGGAAAAACCAGTTCTTATCCGCTCAATCGTAACTTCACCTTTCGTTGATTCAATTGCAAAAAAATACAACGTAGCTGTAAAAGAATGTCTTACAGGATTCAAGTGGATTGCTTATGATGAAGGCCAGATGGAAAAAGACGGAAGCGGAAACTACGTATTCGGACTTGAAGAAAGCTACGGTTATCTTGTAGAAACAGAAGTACGCGACAAGGACGGAATTTCAGCTGCCGCAATGTGCGCAGAAATGACTCTTTACTGGGCAAGCAAAGGAAAATCGCTTCTTGAACATTTGAACGATATGTACAAGGAATACGGACTTTTTGAAGACCGCGCAATCAGCAAATACTTCCCTGGAGTACAAGGTCCAAAAATCATGGGCGGAATCATGACAAAACTCCGCACAGAAGGACTTACTTCTCTTGGCGGAAAGAAAGTTGTAAAAATCCGCGACATTCAGCAGCAGGTTGCTTTTGATCCAGCAAATCCGTCTGTAAAAGAAAGTCTTCCGTGGCCAAAGAGCAATGTTCTTCAGTTCGTTCTTGAAGGCGGGACAATTGTAAGTGCACGCCCAAGCGGAACAGAACCAAAGATTAAATTCTACATAAACAGCACAGTTCCTGTTTCTGCAAAAACAGACGAAGCTTTGGAAGAAGCAAAGAAAGCCGCCGACAAGCTCTGCTCAGATATTTCAGAAGAAATAAACGCAGTTCTTAACGCAGCAGTCTAAATCTAAAAAAAAAAGCAACAATGGTATCCGTAATATTTTTTGCGGATGCCGTTTTTTTTCAACTTATGGCATTAAAAATCTTCAACAGTTTTAGAAATCTCGCAAAGGAATTTTATTCAGGAAAAACTTTTGTAGCATTCGACACAGAAACCACAGGTCTAAAAGCTGAAAAAGAATTTATAATAGAAATCGGCGCTATAAAATTCAACTGCGACGGACTTATTGGAGAACCGTTTGATATTTTAATAAAACCGCCAATAGAACTTCCGCAGTTCATAAAAAATCTTACACACATCACAGACGAAATGATTTCATGCTGTCCAGGCGCAAAAGAAGCCGTTCCGCAGTTTTTAAATTTTCTAGGCGGAAAAGAAGCAGTTCTTGTAGCGCACAATGCGCAGTTTGACTTGGGCTTCGTAAATTCAGAGCTAAAAAGATTTAATCATCCAGAACTTCCAAATATCTGCATAGACACATTGAATGCCTCAAGATGGGCATATCCTGATTTCATAAAGGAACAGGAAAAAGGCCAGTACAAACTTCAAAGCCTTGCAAAAAGATTCGGAATAGAAGCAAAAGCCGCACACAGAGCAGATGACGACGCAAGACTGTGCATGGAACTTTTCAAGCGGATAATAAGCGACACAATGGACAGGCAGAAAAATTTTTCAATGAGCAAAATCAAAAGAAATCCGATTCAGGCAGAATTGTTCTAAATAAAAATACTAATTGATAAAAAAAACAATTTAATATAACATTGGCGAATGTCAGAAAATATCAAAGAAAACAAAATGGGCGTAATGCCTGTAACAAAACTTCTTTTAAATATGTCGTTGCCAATTATGCTTTCAATGCTGGTAATGGCATGCTACAATATCGTTGACAGCATTTTTGTTGCGCAGATAAATGAAAATGCGCTGACTGCAATATCGCTTGCATTTCCTGTTCAAACACTTATGATCGCAGTTTCAATAGGAACAGCAATCGGTGTAAATGCGCTTCTAGCAATGAAGCTTGGGCAAAAAGACAGCGACGCTGTAAACAAAATCGCCATGAATGGACTCTTCCTTTCAGTTTGCAGTTTTATTGCGTTTCTTATTCTTGGATTTCTTTTTACAAAGCCTTATTTAAAAACACAGACTAGCGATGGGCAGATTATTCAATTCGGAAGCGAATATTTAAAAATAATAACAATGGCATCATTCGCACTTTTTGTTTCAACAATGTCAGACAGGCTTTTACAGGCAACAGGAAGAACATTTTATACGATGATAACACAGCTTGTTGGAGCAATCACAAATATAATTCTTGACCCGCTTATGATTTTTGGAATCGGTCCTTTTCCCAAAATGGGAATGGCAGGCGCGGCATGGGCAACAGTCATCGGGCAAATTTTTTCTGCGGCAGTTTCGCTTTATTTCAATCTGAAAAAAAATCCTGATATACATTTTAAGCTAAAAGGATTCAAACCAAGCTCTCTGATAATTGGCCAGATTTATAAAATCGGAATTCCTTCAATTCTTCTCCAGTCTATAAATTCTGTTACAACTTATGGAATGAATTTAATTCTTGGAACTTTTTCCGCAACAGCAATCGCAGTCTATGGAGTTTATTTTAAACTGAATAGCTTTATCTTTATGCCGGTATTCGGACTTACAACAGGAATGGTTCCGATTATTTCATACAACTACGGAGCAAGAAACGCAGAGCGGATCAAGAAAACTGTAAAATCAACAATTTTAATCGCAGTTTCAATTATGATATTCGGCATTGTAATTTTTGAACTTTTTCCAGCGGAACTTTTAATGCTTTTCAAGGCAAGCGAACACATGCTTGAAATTGGATGCACGGCAATGAGAATTATCGCACCAAGCTTTATTGGAGCGGCAATCGCAATTACATTTGGATCAACTTTTCAGGCTTTAGGAAAATCTTTTTTAAGCATGACTGTTTCTTTTGTAAGACAGATAATTGTTTTGCTTCCTGTGGCATACTTTCTTTCACGTACTGAAAAACTTGAAAACGTCTGGTTCTGCTTTCTTGTTGCTGAAATTTTTGCAATCAGCCTTTCTGCATTTTTTATGCACAGAATAAAAAAGACAATGCTCGACAAGCTCTAGTTTTAGTTTAAAAAAGAGGCAGGCGAAAAAAGCTAGCCTCTTGGAGCTTTTGCAGGATCAACAGGATTTGACTTTTGAAAAACCATCAGACAAATCTGCGTTGTGCCTTTTATGCTGTCTGTTCCCGCTGTTCCCAAAGAATCGCCAAACACAACATAATCACCTTTGCGGACTTTTATAGAGCCGAGCCCTGAATAAACATAAATGTGTCCAGTTTTCGCCTGAACAAAAACAACTTGCCCATAGCCTCTGTAGTTTCCAACATACATAACCGTTCCCGCGCGGATTGCAGTTACGCTTTCATTTTTCTGCGCGCTAAGCTGAACGCCGCTGACTTTTCCTTTCATGTAAGTTACCGTCGGATTTTTTACAGGCCAAGTCAAACTTGAGTCGCCTTTTTTCTCTGAATATTTGCGAGGATCACTTGAAGGCAAGCTAGGAAGAGAAGCCGAAGTGTCAACAATTGTAACAGGAATTTTAAGACGCTGTCCGGCCTTTAAAACTGTATCGGAATCAAGATTGTTCAAAGCTTTAAGTTCTTCAACAGAAATTCCGTTCACTTTTGCAATTCTATAAAAAGTGTCGCCTTTTTGAACTGTGTATGTGTCAAATTTTCTTTCTGCATTAGATGGATTTTTTGAAGGCGAAACTGAAGGCAAAGAATTTTTTTCAGTATTTTTTTCTGGAATTGAAAGTTTCTGTCCAACTTTTAAAACATCGTTTACAGTAAGATTGTTTACAGCACAAAGTTGATCCACAGAAATTCCATATTTGCGGCTGATTGAATAATAAGTCTCTCCCTTTTCGACTGTATGAGTTTCTGCAAAAGAAAAACAGACAGTCAAAAAAAGAATTGAAAGAAACAAAATATTTTTTCTATATTCGAATTTTTTAGTCATAATCATACCGTTAGTTTATCGGCTGATTTATGAAAAAAAATTACCTTAAAGTTTTAAAACAATTCAGGAAAAACATCGTTCATGCCATACAATGCGCCAGGCTTTAGGCTGCCTTCTTTCAGCATGGAAGAAAGATTTTCCAAAGCGTGAACTGCTCCATTTGCAAATCCCTTGCGGCTTCTTGCTGTGTGCGTAATTTCAATTGTATCAGCTTCGCAGTCAAAGAAAACTTTATGTGTTCCCGGTACTGAACCGCATCTTGTAGAAGAAACATGAAGCTGGCTCGGCAAAGGCTTTTCCTTGAACTCATTTGTTACAATTGAATTTTTTCTTTTGAATTCAGAAAGCAAATGATTAGCGATTTCAAGCGCAGTTCCAGAAGGACTGTCTGCTTTTTGATTATGATGCATTTCCCAAATCGCAGCGTCATACTCAGAAAATTTATTTGCAAGACGAGCGGCATCTTCTACAATTTTATAAAGAATATTAACACCAATGGAAAAATTCGCGCTTGTCATAATTGTTCCGCCACACTTTGCAGCAAGAGAAGCGACCTCATCTTTTTTGTCATTCCAGCCTGTAGTTCCAACCACCATAGGAATTTTCAAATGAAGAAGCGCCTTTATATTTTCAAGAACAGAAGACGGATGAGTAAATTCAATTATTCCATCTGCACCACTAGATTCAACTGCATCTGCAAGAGCCTTGCTGTCTCCTGCGGAAATTTTCACTTTGGCATCTGGCGCAAAAACATCGATTGTAGACACAACTGAATGTCCAAACGACAATGCGGACTGCTCAAGCATGTGTCCCATTTTTCCATATCCAACCAATGCAATTTTCATTAGTAATCCTCCCAAAAATCAGGCAAAAAGAACTGAATGAATTGCTTCAACAGTTTTATCCGCCTGCTCTGTATCTACAAGCATGCTTATGTTGACTTTGCTTGCTCCTTGGCTTATCATCTGAACATTTATTCCTTCTTTTGAAAGTCCGTCAAATGCCTTTGCAATAATCACACTGGATCTTGAAGCGTCGCAAATTATTGTAACAATAGCCTTGCCTGTTTTAACGTTGACATCAGCAACACGCTTTAAATCTTCAATAAGTCCTGACAAATCTGTTTTTCCATCTACAGTCAAGCTTACAGAAACTTCGGAAGTCGCAATCACGTCAATGCTGATATTCCATTTTAAAAACTGATTGAAAATATGCGCAAGAAATCCGGCAGCCCCAAGCATACGGCTAGACTGAATGTCTATGAGCGTTACATTTTTTACTTTTGTAATTGCTGTAACAAGAGGACGAATTCCTGTGTGCTCTTCAACAATAAGCGTGCCGCGGCTTTTTATGTTGTAGCTGTTTTTTACGCGGACAGGAGTTCCAGTTTTTCTGCAAGGAATCATGCTGCGCGGATGAAGAACCTGGCTTCCGAACATTGCAAGTTCCTGAGCTTCTTCATAAGTTACTTCGTCAACAGGGCGGGCTTCTTTTACGATGCGAGGATCTGTTGTCATAATTCCGTCAACATCTTTCCAAGTCTGAATTTCTTTTGCCTGCATTGCCGCGCCAATCATCGTTGCGCTCAAGTCGCTTCCGCCGCGCCCTAAAGTTGTTATGATTCCGTTTTTATCTTTAGCAATGAAACCAGTTACTATAGGAATTTCATCTGAAGTTCCGTTTTTATATCCGTCAAGATGCTTCGGAATATTTTCCCAGACTTCATCCAAAAGCTCAGCCGCCATATAATTTGAATCGCTCACAAATCCAATGTCCCAGGAATCAAATGCATTCGCTTCAGTTCCAAGAGAACAAAGATAAGCTGACATCATGCGCACGGACATACGCTCGCCAAAAGACACAAGATAATCTCTAGTTCGTTTTGTAAGTTCATGCAGCATGCTTATTCCAGTAAGAAGCGTTTTCAATTCAGCAAGCAATTCTTTTATTTCTGGAACAGAAACACCAAGTTTTTTTTCTGTTTCGATATGAAGCTTTTCAATTTTTTCAATATCAACAGTTCCCTTAACTGCCATGTCAGCAGCTTCAAGAAGATGATCTGTTGTATCTCCCATTGCGCTTAAAACAACAACGGGACGCTCATCCTTATATGCCTGAATTATTTCGGCTACATGTTTAATGCGGTCAGCATTTGCAACTGAGCTTCCGCCAAATTTCATTACGATCATAGCAACGATTATACTTAAGGATTAACTGAAAGTCTATCGGCTGAAAAAAGTTTTCGGCACTCAAGATAGAATCTTTTTTCACTGGCTTCTCCCATGCTGAAACTTTTTCGAGGCAAAGGTCCGCGGTTAGAAATTGTTTCAAAGAATGAATCTTTTGCAATTGGAGGAAGAAGAATTGCAATTGCGTTTTTCTGCGCGCCAAGTCTAAAAACTTCTTCATTGCCATGAATGTAGTCAATTTCAATTTCTTTGTTGCAGGAAATAAATTCATCAAGCAACGGCTGAAGACGGCTGACTGCAAGTTCTTGAATTTTTGTTTTTACTCTGAAATATTTTTGCTTTTCATTTTCTTTAAAAACAAAGCCAAAATCCGCTTTGAAATTTTTTACATTTTTTTTCAAAGAAGTTTCACTTGTTTCTTCTACAAGTTCTCCATTAAGCTTTTCATTTAAAAAAGAAATTAATTTAAAAGCGTCGCAATTAAAAAGCACACGATGGATCGGCTCAAAAGTCAGACCGGAATCATAAATATTTACAATTTCAACAAGAGCATAACGCGCATTTAAATCTGGCGAATCAGAATTTTTGCATTCATCCCAAACAGCTTTTGCAGTTGCCAAAGAATGATTTCCGTCTCCAACAGCAAACAAAAAAGAATTTCCATCGCCGTCAGAATTTTCTCTTTTTAATTTTTCAAGCGCAGAAAAAATTTTTTCAAAGGCTTCTTTTGATTTTACAGCCCAGCCTGAAATGTGGCCGGCATTCATCATCAAATCTCCGTTATAAATCGGCGGATCTTTTTTAGCCTCACTGCCAGCTTCTTCAACAAGACAATGTTCAGGATCATTCACCAAAAGCATAATGTGCGGAAGCTCAAGCAGCGCACCTCTTCTAATTTCTTTTCGCACTGGAATTCTTTCTGGAATAGTAGCTTCCGTGGCGCGGATTAAACTTTTTGAAAACGGCTTCCATTCATAAGTTTCCAAATCAATCGCAGCAACAAGACCGCGACGAACTCTTCCGTAGCAAGTTTTTCGTTCAACATAAATAAATTCTTTTTCAGGCGAATCAAAAATATTTTCATCAAGATATTTTTTCATTGTCTGACGGATTTTTTCTATTCGCTCTTTTTTATCTGGAGAAGAAAGAAAAATTTCCGGCAAAATCAAATTCAAAGTTGAAGGAGAATCACCAGCAATTTCTTCTGCTTTTTTCCAATAATCAAAATCCTGCGTATACTGATCGCACGCCACAACACACCAAGTCTTTAAATTCTTTTTTCTAGGCAAAAGAATTTCTGGGATTTGTATTCCAAACTGCTCAAAATTTTCCATAAAAAAATTATATAGATATTTTTCACTTTTAGCCATAAGAGAAAACAAAAGATTTGGCAAGCTCAAAAGCAAAATTGAATTTTATAAAAATTGCAATTATAATTAAGAAATGACAGGATTAGAATTTCAGCAAAGACAGATTCAGTCTCAAATTCAAATAATGAGCCAAAAGCAAATTCAGGCATTAAAACTTTTAGCCATGAACTCAAAAGATTTGACTGAAGAAATCTATAAAGCTGCGGAAGAAAATCCTGCGCTAGTCATAACAAAAGACAGAACAAACTGGGACGGAACAAAAGTATCATCAGCAAGTGCAAGCGGCGAAGAAGCAAGTGAAAATTTTCAGGCGGCGCTTGAAGCAAAAGCGGATGAGCGGGAATCTTTGCAGGAACATCTTTTGTCCCAGCTGAATGCAATGCGTCTTGGCGCAACTGAAAAAACTTTATGCGAAAAACTCATCTACAATCTTGACGCAAAAGGATTTTATATTCTTGCGCCGATTTCACTTCTTGACAAAAAAGACAAACTGCAAACACCGGGACTTTTGGAAAAATGCATTAGAATTGTAAGACAGCTTGAACCTTGCGGAGTGTGCGTTACAAACACAGAAGAAAGCTTGCTTGTGCAGGCAGAACAAAAAGAAAATGCGCCGCTTCTTGCAATTTTTATTTTAGACGGAAAACTAAAATTTCTTGATCCGCCTCGTCCTGAAAAAGTTCTCCAGAAAATCCAAGAATATCTTTTGGAACAGAAAAAACTTTTTGCAAATTCCCAAAATGAAAAATATCTAAATTTAAATCCTACAATTCAAGATGTGGAAAAAGCCATTAATTTTATACGGACGCTAGATCCTTTTCCTGCGAGAAATTTCAGCACAAAAGAAATTCATTTTATTTCTCCAGATGTCTACGTGGAAAAAATTCAGGAAGGATTTCAAGAAAATCAGATTGAAGATAACATTGTTTCGGCTGGAAAAAATTCCTGGAACGTGAGGCTTGCAAAAGACAACTTCCCGCAAATTTCAATAAACCCGGAATTTTTAAAGCTTGCAAAAAACAATGAAAAAAATTCTTCATCAATAAAAACTGAAATAAAAAAAGCAAAAGATTTTTTAGACACTTTGGAATTCAGGCAAAGCACGCTTTTAAAGGCCTGCATAGAAATTGTGCGGATTCAAACTGATTTTTTCCTGCACGGGCAAGGCAACTTGGTTCCTTTAAGACAGCAAGACATTGCGGACAAACTTAAAGTCCACGAAACAACAATTTCACGAATGGCAAACAGCAAATTTCTTCAATGTGAATGGGGACGTTTTGAAATAAAATATTTTTTCACAAACGCCGCAAGCAAAAAAAACAAAACAATAAGCCAAGACAAAGCAATGGCAGAGCTAAAAAAAATACTGAACTCTTCCGTCGGAAAAAAAATGAGCGACCAAAAACTTTCAGAAGAGCTAGAAAAATCTGGAATAAAAATTGCACGCAGAACAGTTGCAAAATACAGAAGCAGGCTCAGCATAGATTCTTCATACAACAGACAATAAAAAAGGCTGCCATTTTAGACAGCCCGAATTGTTTTAAAGTTCAAATACAGAAACTACTTTTTTGAAAAAATTATTTTTTCTCCTGGACCTTATCTTTTTCTTTCTTGATTTTTGTATCAAGAACATCCATCATTTTGTTAAGCGCAGCCGCAAAGTCAAAGTCATCGCCTGTAACATGAGCATTTCCACCCCATCTAAAGTTAACAGTTGTATCAAAGTAGAATTTTTTATCTTCCTTTACGTGCATAATCAAGTCAACGATAAGATTTTCAGCGTAACTTATGCGCTCCAGTTTTTTGTTGATAAGAGCTGTCTGGTCTGAATCCAAAGTAAAGCCCTGTGCAGATATTGATTTTGTCATAGTTTTTCTCCTAATAAATATATTTAAATCCCGCAGCAAACTGCCGCCGCAATCTTTTTAAGATTACAATAATATTATACTACGGAATATTCCAAAAAGCAAAGAAAAGTTTTTTATAAAAAAATGCTTGACAGAATCCCGGGGGGGGTACAATACAGTATCCTATTTTTTCTGGAGGTAAATATGAAAAAAGGAGTAGGTTTATTGTTGTCTATGCTGATTTTGACGGCAACACTAACAGGCTGCATTTCTATGACACCACTTAGTGATGCAGGAGCTTTTCCAGGTGATGCGCAAAGCTATGAAGTTCTTGGACGTGTAGAAGTAAAGTCTTCTGCCACAAATTCTGGCTATAGCAAGCTTTATGCAGAAGCAAAGAAAAAGTATCCAGAATGCGATGATGTTGTAAATGTAAAAGTTGACACAAAGAAAACAGTGTTCCTTATTTTTACATTCAACAGTTACAACATGAGCGGAATTGCTATCAGCTATAAATAACTAAAATTATTTATAGTAACCTGGCTGCCAAAAAAGCGCATAATGAAATAAACTTCATAATGCTTTAGGCAGCCCTTTTTTATTTTGTAAGGGCAAGCTGCTCTGCAATGTTAAAGCAACGGTCGCCTATTTTTTCTATCTGGCGCACTAAATCCATGTACAAAAGCTCGGCTTTTACATCTGCCCCGTCTTCAAGGCGTTTTCGAGCTATTTTTTTCAAGGCTTTACGTTCCGCGTCAATCTGAGATTCAAGTTCATTTGCAAAATCAAGCTGTTCTTTTGAAAGAGCCTTGTTGATATTTTTGTAAATAAACTGAAGCAGCTGCCGTGCAAGCTCAAGATAAGGAATCAGGCGGTCAAAATCTTCTTTTTTAAATACGTAGTGCTTTTCCGTTATGCGCTTCAAATAAACGCCAATGCTCAGGCAGTCATCAGACATAGACTCAAGTTCGCCTGTAATCGAAATCATTACATTGATATTTTCACGGAGCTTGTCATCAATATCAAGCTGGGCGCATTTTAAAAGATACTTTGTAAGCTGTTCCTGCATCTGGTCAAGGTAATCTTCTTCGCGCACAAGATTATCGTAATGATCCACAGCAAAACGCCCGGACAAATCAGTAAGCCCGTACTGAAGCCTGTCAAACATCTGCACGGAAATATCAGCCATACGCCTTACTTCCATTTGCGCAGAAACAACAGGAATTGTAGGAGACTCATGCGCGGCGCGTTCAGGAAATTCAAACTTATATATAGAAGGAAGTGAAGCTTTGTCGTCTTTTATAAGAATATGCGTAAGCTTGCAAAGAGGATTCACAAACGGCATAAAGAAAAGCGAGCCGATTATGTTGAACATTGAATGAAGCATCGCTATGTGCATTGTAATATTTTCTGTAACAGTTCCCGGAACAATTAAATCCACAAACTGCGTAAAAGGCTTTATAAAAATCAAGGCGACAATTGCAGTAAACGAATTAAACAGAACATGAACAAGCATTGTGCGCTTTGCATTTGCGTTCGCTCCGAACGAAGCCATAACGGAATCTATAGTTGAACCGACGTTGCTTCCGATTATAATTGCCGCGGAAAATTGCCAAGTAAGAATTTGGTTGTATGCCATCGTAATTACAATTGCCGTCATAGCGGAAGAAGAATGAATCATTGCAGTAACAAAAATTCCGATTACAAAAGCAATAAGATAGCTAAAAGTTCCTTTGTCTTGCAAGGCAGGAAGAAAATTCATTGAGCCTGAATTAAGCGAAATTGTGCTTGAAAGCCACTGCAAGGCAATAAAAAGAATTCCAAATCCCATGACGGCCTGACCAAGCCCCGGATTTCTGATTTTCTTTATAACTGTAAAAAGATAGCCAATGCCAAAAAGCGGAATTGCAAATGCTGAAATTTCAAAGTTAAAGCCGAATATCGCAACAATCCAAGCCGTTATCGTTGTTCCGACATTCGCGCCCAAAATCACGGCAATCGACTTGCTTAGCTCGATAAGCCCGGCGTTTACAAAAGAAACAACCATGACAGTTGTAGCCCCGGAAGACTGAATTATCATAGTCAAAAAACAGCCTGTAAAAAATCCGGTAAAACGGTTTCCTGTCATAAGATGAAGAGCAGCCTGAAGTTTGTCTCCCGCAGACTTCTGGATTCCATCGCTCATCATTTTCATTCCAAAAAGAAGAAAACAAAGACTGCCAAAAAACTGAAGGAATATAGACAATATGCTCGAAATGCTCATAAGCCGATTATACAGAAAAACACCACGAATTTAAAGTAAAAAGTTAAGAGCAGTAAAATTTAAAATTGAAAGACTGTCTATTTTCCAAAAAAATCATATTAGAAAACTTCCAGCGGAATCTGAAAAATTTGTTTTCCGTCAATATTGAATTCTCATCACGCCGAACGACTTAAAGCGCGAATCACTGGAAGGATAATATCGGCAAGTAACACCGCTTATGCCGTCTTTTTCCGTGCTGTCGATAAAATAGACATTGTCGTTTTCTAGCCGGTCAAAAAGCGCGATATGCGACACATTGGAAGAATCCGCCTCGCCCATGAAAATCAAATCGCCCTGCCGCATTTGCTCTAGCGTAACGTGAGACGAAGCACATTCGCACATATAACCCGCCGTCATGTCCGAAACAGGCAAAGAATATTTTGTATCGACCATTGCATACTTGTAGCACATCACGACAAGCCCAGAACAGTCTATGGCAATAGCGGAACGGACTGGAGATTGACCGCCCAGCTCATAAACCGTATCAGAATCTTTGTACAATTCAGCAAATCGGAACGCGCGGGAAGCAATTTCCGCAGGGCAGTCTATTTCAGTAGTATCATCGGAATCATTGTTAAAATTGCAGGAAACAAACAGAATGGCAAAACAGAACAAAAAAGGAGCAAATATAAATTTGCTTTTCACTTCTACCCCCCCCGTGTATAGTATTTTACGGGGCTGATAAAATTAAGATTTGAACAACTACATTATATTGCAAAACACAGAGATTGCAACGGCATAATAAAACACAAAGAAAATAAAAAATCCCGCCAGAAGAAATTCCAGCGGGATTTTTCATTATAAACCTTTCGATTTATTTATTGGCTTATGCCTTGTTAAGACGTGATTCCAAATACGTCAGGTCAAGGTACGCTTACGCTCAAGACCTTGACTCAGCCGTTTTTAGGGTTTTGATAAACCCTAAATCATGTCGCAACCTTGCGGTTGCTTACCGAGTTTGCTTTGCAGCAAACTCGCCCGGAAAAACTAAGCTTTGTTTAAGCGGATTTCCAAATCGTCAAGACAGTCTGCCAATTCTTTTGGAAGATGTTTGCCGAACTTTGGATAATGATTTTCGCGGATGTCTTTACATTCCTTGAGCCAGCCTTCCTTGTCAACTGCTGTGATTGCTGGAATCTGAGCCTTGTAAACGTCTGCAAGACCGTCAAGGTTGAGAGCGCCTTCTTTTGGCATAAATCCGATTGGTGTGTCAACGTAGTTGTCTTTTCCGTCGCAGCGGTCGAAAATCCATGCAAGAACGCGGCTGTTGTCGCCGTATCCTGGCCACATGAATCCGCCTGGAAGATCCTTGTTGTTTTCGTCCTTGCGGAACCAGTTTACATAGAAAATCTTAGGAAGCTTGTCTTCTTCACCACGTTTAGCTGCTGCTGCGCCAACGTCGATCCAGTGCTGGAAGTAGTCGCCCATGTTGTATCCGCAGAACGGAAGAATTGCGAATGGGTCGCGGCGGATTTTTCCAACCTGTGAAGCATCGATTGTAGAAGCGGCAGTGATTTCTGAACCTACGATAGATCCAAGGAATACACCGTGGTTCCAGTTGCGGCTCTGGTGTACGAGCGGAACTGTTGACGGGCGGCGTCCACCGAACAGGATTGCAGAAATCGGAACGCCCTCTGGAGATTCCCAGTCAGAAGCGATACAAGGGCACTGTTTTGCAGGCGCTGTAAAGCGTGCGTTTGGATGAGCGAATTCTTCGCCCTTAGGAGATTTGTCTTTTGGAAGAGCGTCGCGTGTGTTTCCTTTCCAGTCAACAAGCTTGCCCTTTGCAGGATAGCCGATTCCTTCCCACCAAACGTCTCCGTCTTCTGTAAGAGCACAGTTTGTGAAAATTGTGTTCTTTGAAGCAGCTTCAAGAGCGTTCTTGTTAGATTCAGCAGATGTTCCTGGAGCAACGCCAAAGAATCCTGCTTCTGGGTTGATAGCATAAAGACGGCCATCTTTTCCAAATTTCATCCATGCAATATCATCGCCGACTGTTTCAACTTTCCAGCCAGGAATTGTAGGAATAAGCATTGCAAGGTTTGTTTTTCCACATGCAGAAGGGAATGCGCCAGTAACGTATTTAACTTCTCCTTCAGGGTTTGTAAGCTTAAGGATAAGCATGTGTTCAGCAAGCCAGCCTTCTTCGCGTGCAATTACAGTTGCAATGCGGAGAGCGAAACATTTCTTTCCAAGAAGAGCGTTTCCACCGTATCCAGAACCATAAGACCAAATAAGGCGTTCTTCTGGGAACTGGCTGATGTATTTGTGCTCAACATCTGCGCAAGGCCAGACACCGTTGTCTTTTTCGCCGTTGTTGAGCGGCTTGCCGACTGAGTGAAGACATGGAACAAAGTCTCCGTCCGTACCGAAGTATTCCCAAACTTTTTCGCCGGCGCGTGTCATGATGTCCATGTTAAGAACAACGTATTCAGAGTCTGTAAGCTCGATTCCGTATTTTGCAATTGGTGAGCCGAGAGGTCCCATGCAGAACGGAATAACGTACATTGTGCGTCCGTGCATACATCCTGTGTAAAGGCCTTTCATTGTAGCCTTGAGCTCTTTAGGATCAATCCAGTGGTTTGTAGGACCGGCATCCTCTTCCTTTACAGAAGAAATGAATGTGCGTGACTCAACACGTGCAACATCGCTCGGAAGTGAGCGGAAAAGGAAGCTGTTGGGCTTTTTTGTAAGCGGAGTTGCAAGGCCTGCATCTACGCATTTTTTCATAAGGCGGTCATATTCGGCTGTAGAACCATCGCAAACAACAACATTGTCCGGCTCACACATCTTAACACATTCTTCAATCCATGCCTTGATTTTGGCATGTTTGATGTCATTAACTGTCATTCGATTACTCCTATGCTTAGAGTCAGAATTGAAATAGCTTTAAGCCTTCTGATTCCATATAGAATAAATATACTTTTTTTTCTGATGATTTTCAATAGAGACGAGAAAAAGAAGTTTATATTAGTTTTGCAAAATCTATAATTTTTTCTTATCAATTGAATTTTATAAAAACTTGATTAAAAAATAAAAAAGGCAGTGTAAAACTGCCTTGAATCTTAAAAGCATATCTTTGACCCTCGCGGGGTTCGAACTCGCTACCTACAGCTTAGGAGGCTGTCGCTCTATCCATAGTGAGCTAGGGGGTCATGGCATTCCAAAGGAAAGAAAACCATTCCTTTGGAAAAACAAATTATTTGTCTTTTGCTCTTTCTACAAATGAACCGTCTCTTGTGTCGATTACAATTTTATCATCTGTGTTGCAGAACAAAGGAACTCTTACTTCCATTCCTGTATCAAGAGTTGCAGGCTTCAAAGATTTTCCAGAAGTGTCTCCTTTGATTCCTGGCTCGCAGTATGTGATTACGCGAACAACGTTGATAGGAAGCTTTACGCCAACTGGCTTTCCTTCATAATATGTGATTGTTACATCGTAATCATCATCTGGAGAAATGTATCCAGCGTTGTCTCCCAAGTCATCCTTAGAAAGCATAACGTCTTCGTAAGTTTCCTGATCCATAAAGTGAAAGTCATCACCATCGATATAAGAAAGCTTTACATTTTTTTCTACAAGGTCAACATCGTCAAATTTTTCACCAGCATCAAGACCCAAATCCTGAGTTCCGCCTGTAACAATATTTTTTACACGAAGCTTTACTGTAATTCCCTGACGTCCGGCTTTCTGACCAAGCATTTTCTGAACAATAAAAGGAGAGCCTTCAAACATAAAAGCTGTTCCAACTTTAATTTCGTTTGTTGATAACATAATAAACTTCCTTGATAATAAACTTGCTATTCAATTATATATGAACTGAAATAAAATTGCAACATTTCAAAACACAGGCAAAATAAATTTGCTTTAGCGCGGAATTCTTGTTTCAAGGAAATTCAAAAGATTTTCTGCAAGATTTCCGTTCCGTAAAATTTCATTGGAAAACTTCTTAAACTCCGGTTTCAAGTTTTCAGAATTTTTCAGCAAGGAAAGAATTTCAGTTTTCATTTCTGAATTTATTTTTTCAATCTCGGACGGAAGCTTTTTTTCTTCAAGAATTTCCAAAGCTTCTGGGCAGCATCTGGCTTCAAAATTTCTGTTGTACAAAAAAGAAAATTTTTCAATCTGCGGAATTTTTATTCTTTGCAAAAACGCATTCAGCTTTACAATGTGAAATTCTTCTTCCTGCGGATAAATGTTCCATATAAACGGATTTCCCAAAAGACAGCAGCGGCTAAACGAATCTTCTCCGCGCACAAAAGAAAAATTCATAAGCGACAAAAAAGCGTCCCAAACTTCCTGCTGCATAAACGGAAGGCAAATAAAATCGACATTGAATTTTTCCAAGGAAATTTTCGCTGAATCAGCTCCAGCTCCAGACGCAACAAAAACAATAATTTTTTTTAAAAAAGAAAATTCTTTTATTGCTGAAGCCAAAAAATCAAAATTCTTTGGATAAGAAAAAATAAGAATTTTAAATGAATCGGAAAAATCTTCGGAAAGAATTTTTTTATCAAGATTTTGTTTTACAAGATTCAAGGCGAATTTTTTTTCAGAAAGGCAGCACATGAAATTTTTGTCCAAAATCAAGCCGCCAGTTTTTTTTGTAAAGCCCGGCATGAAATTTATTTTTTTAATTTTTGCAGAACGCGTGCCGCTTTTTAATAGATGAAAATCATCAGCCCAAGATTCAGCGGTCAAATATTCAACATTTACAATCTGAACATTTAAATTGAACTGCGGTGAAAATAAAAGTTCTTCAAGCCATTCCGGGCGACCGCATTGAAAACATTCCAAAATAAATTCCGGCGGATTTTTTGAAAATTCTTTTTTGCAAAGCGCATTGTCGTTCCAGTCAAAAACTTTCCATCCGCGGAATTCCTGAAATGTTTTTGTGGAATCTATGCCTTTTGAAATTTTTGCAAACGAATCAAGATTGCTTACAACAAGCCGAATTTCAAGATTTTTTTTCAGCTCGGAAAGCGCGCGGCATAAACGAAAAATGACTCCGATATCGCCAAAATTATCAACGACTTTGCACAAAACTGTAATTTCCATAGAAAAGCATTTTATCAAATTTTTTTTGATTTGCGGCATTTTTTTTATTTTTTCCATAATAAAGTTTTTAATTCTTGAATTTTTTATTTGGAGCAAACATGAAAATTTTTTGTTTTTCGCCTTTTGGCTACGAAGGAAATCTTGTTACAGTTGAAGTCGATTTGCGTCGCGGAATTCCTGCCGTTGACATAGTCGGACTTGCAGACAATGCGGTAAAAGAATCGCGGGAAAGAATGAAAAGCGCAATTATAAATTCCGGGCTGTTGTTTCCGCCTGAACGAGTTCTTATAAGCCTTTCTCCTGCTGATTTGAAAAAAGAGGGAGCCGGCTTCGATCTTGCGATTGCTCTTGCAGTTTTATCGGCAAAAGAAAATTTAGAAAACGAAGATTCTGCATTTCAAATGGAACCTATTCTTGTGATTGGCGAACTTGAATTGAACGGAAATATACGTCCTGTAAAAGCAATTCATGCGGCGGCGGCAACTGCTTATGCAAGCGGAATAAGATACTGCATTGTTCCTGCTGCAAATGCTGAGGAAGCAAGAGAAATCCGCACAATGAAAATTTTTGGCGCAGAAAATTTAACAGAAGCTTTCAATGCGTTAAAAAATACAGAATCATTTTCTGATTACAAAACTTCGCATATTGAAGAAGAAAACGGAAACACAATAAAAGATGCTGTTGAAATAAATGGAATTCTTTTTCCGCCTGAAGAATTCGAGTTTAAAGAAATTTGCGGACAACAAGAACTTGTGAGAGGATTGCAAATCGCGGCAGCAGGAAAACACAACTTGCTTGCGTTTGGTCCTCCGGGCTGCGGAAAAACACTTTCGCTGCAAAGATTTCCTGCGCTAGTTCCGTTGCTCACAAAAGAAGAAAGTCAAAGCGTAACTCGGATTTATTCGATTGCAGGAATTCTTCAGGCTGGAACAAGAATAATAAAAAAAGCTCCGTTCAGACAGCCACACCAGACATCTACAATAGAAGGAATGTGCGGAGGCGGAATTCATTGCAGTCCAGGAGAAATCTCTCTTGCGCACAACGGAACTCTTTTTTTAGACGAAGCTGCGGAATTTAGAACATCAGTTCTTCAAATTTTAAGAGTTCCGCTTGAAACAGGAGTCGTAACTCTAAGCAGAGCCGGACGCTCAACAATTTTTCCGGCAAACTTTCAGCTTTTAATGTCAATGAATCCGTGTCCCTGCGGAAACTACGGTTCAAAAGAAAAACTTTGCCTATGCTCTGCCCGCTCAGTCGAACAATATTGGAAAAAAATTTCCGCTCCGCTTTTGGACAGAATCGACTTAAGCATTCAAGTTGAAAAAGTTTCAATAGAAAATTCAAATTCATCGCAAAGCATTTCAACATCAGAACTGCGAAAAGAAATCGCGGCGGCAATAAAAATTCAGCGCAAACGTGGAAAAAGAAATTCAAGGCTTTCTCCATCGGAAATAAAAGAATTTTGCAAAATGGATTTGGACGCAAAAAAAATTTTAGACGAGGCAACTGAAACTTATGAGTTTTCACCAAGGTCTGTTTCAAGCTGCATAAAAATTGCAAGAACAATTTCAGATATGAAGGAAGAAAATATAATCGGAAAAGAAGCAATGGAAGAATCTGTGAAATTTAAAAAGCCAGCAGGCGCAATGAGCCTTTTGACATAAAAAAAGACCGAACAAAATTCGGTCTAAAAGATACCGGCTCAGAGACTTGAACTCTGACACGCTCGCGCGCAAAAGATTTTGAGTCTTTCGTGTCTACCATTCCACCAAGCCGGCAAGTGATAAATACTATATCAAAAAATAAAAATAAAATCAAGAGGAAGTTTTCAGAACTTGTTTGGCTTTTAAAATTTCCTTTCAAGCAGAAAAAAATGGAGGTTTTATTTTTGGAATCATTTTTGTATAATCATTTGTATGAATCTATAAAAAATATTTCATTTCAATTCGCGTTGCAAAACTCATTATTTTTTCAGGAACCATCTATGGACTACACATTATTCGACAGAACACCAGAAGATATTTTAAAATCAGTTTTTGGCTATGAATTATTCAGACCGATGCAAAGAAAAATAATTCAAAATGTTTTGGACGGACGCGACACACTTGCAGTCATGCCAACTGGAGGCGGAAAGTCTTTATGCTATGAAATTCCGGCTCTCATTCTTCCAGGAATTACAGTCGTTGTTTCGCCGTTGATTGCGTTAATGCAGGATCAGGTAGCGCAACTCGAATCCTATGGAATTTCTGCTGTTTGTTTAAATTCATCTCTTGAAAGAAACTATTATCAAAAATGCTGTGAAAAAATTTTATCTGGAAAAATCAAACTTCTTTATGTTTCGCCGGAAGGCTTGAATTCAGGAAGAATGATAAGGCTGCTTCAAGAATCAAAGAGCTCTGTTGACTGCATTGCAATCGATGAGGCGCACTGCATAAGCGAATGGGGACACGATTTCCGGCCGGACTACATGGAGATAACTCATATAAGAAATCAGTTTCCAAAATCAGTTTTTCTTGCGCTCACGGCAACTGCAACAAAGCAAGTTCAAACTGATATTATAAAAAATTTGCGGATGGAAAATCCTGAAATATTTATGGCAAGTTTTAACAGGCCGAACATTTTTCTTCAAGTAGCAAAAAAAGACAATCCAATAGAACAGGTTCTAAACTTCATAGAAAATCACCCGAATCAAAGCGGAATAATTTACTGTTTTTCAAGGAAGCAAGTTGATTTAGTTGCGCAAGAACTGCACTTAAATGGAATAAAAGCATTGAGTTATCACGCCGGACTTAACGATGCGCAGCGGGCAAAAAATCAGCAGGACTTTATTTCAGACAAAGCCGACATTATGGTTGCCACAGTCGCATTCGGAATGGGAATCAACAAACCTGACGTTCGCTTTGTGATTCACTTTGATATGCCAAAATCCGTAGAGCAATATTATCAGGAAATCGGACGTGCAGGACGTGATGGATTGGAAGCCGAAGCTTTGCTTTTATACAGCGCAGGAGATATTCATAAAATCAGATATTTTTTCAAAGACAATTTTGATTCCGCTAAATCAGAAAGTCTTTTGCAAGGAATGATAAACTACTGCGAAAATTCTATTTGCAGACGGCAAGCGCTCTTATCTTACTTTGGGGAAAGCTATTCAGATGCAAGGCAAGACTGCGTTTCTTTAGAAAATTGCTGTGATATATGTGCATCAAAAAAAATTAATTACAATCACCCTCATGCAATTCTTCATAAGAAAATCCAAAGCTTTCCAAAACCATCAAAAAAATCTACAGGGGAACTTTTTGTTTCTGATAATTTGGAAAACAATGAAAAGATTTTATCAGAAAAATTACGCGCTTGGAGAAAAAAGGCGGCAGGAGAATTAAATGTTCCGCCTTATGTTATTTTTGGAGACAAAACACTTTTTGACATTGCGAAAAAGAAACCTTCAAACATAAAAGAACTTACAAACTGCTACGGAATAGGAGAAATAAAAGCTGAAAAATTCGGATACTTCATCTTAAAAATAATAAAAGAAAATGCGTAGTGATTCGTGCGGAGGATACATATCCGACGCTTGCGTCGGAGGTTCGTTCATTCTTAAGATTGGTCTAAAATCCGTTTTGCTTTTTTTGCATTTGCATTTTTCTTTTTTGCTCCAAACTGATAGCCTTTAGGTTTTTCTGTTTCTTCTGGCAAAACTTCCTCCTCTGCATCTTTTGCAATCTCTTCAACGGCGGCTTTTACGCTTGAGTATCTTCCTTTCGCCCAAATATCAAGACCTGTGCCTTGAGTCGCAACATCACCGCTCGCAATATATTCCGCGCAAATATCAGCAAATTCGGAACGATCATATTTTGCAAATTCCTTTCCCAACGCATAACGTAAATTTTTCTGAATGTCGCTCTTCAATGCTGAACGCGCAAGCTCTATAACTTCATTTGTCCCTGCATGATTATATTCCAGCAATGCCGCAGAAACTTTTGCTTTTGTAGCGTCTCCAATTTTCTTGTCTTTTAAAACACTGATTAAATAATCGTTTCCGTCAGAAGTATTTAAATCTGCAATTACAAAATAACATTTTTCCTTTACTTGCTTCTGCTCGTCTTTATCTTTGCATCTGAAAATCAAAAAAGGAACTGCTTTGTCAATTCTATTTTTTCCAACTGCGGAAACTGCTTCAAGCCGAACTTTATACTGAGAATCACGCAACGCCTGCGTAATTAAATCTGAAGATTTTTTGTCGTTGAAATATGAAATTCCTTTTATAACGTAAGTTCTAAGATTCGGATCACTTGACTCAAATAATTCCACAAGAATATCTTCTGACTCAGGCTTTTCCATTGCGCCAATCGCTTCCGCAGCATACATTCTAACAAAAGTATTTTCATTTTCGTCTTTTGCAATTTCTGAAATCTTTTGCCAAGTTTCAACAGCCTTGATTCTTCCAAGAACACGCATGAGAGCTTGCCGCTGAGAAACATTCAAATCATCACGATCAAGATAATCCGCAAGAAAAAGAGCTTCTTCCTTTCCGCCTGTTTCGCCCAATGCAGAAAGCGCTCCCGTAAAATACGCATCCTCCTCCTTGTCAACTAAATCAACAAGTCCTGGATTCGCATCTTTTATGTCAGCTTCGGAAACATATTTAAAGCATTTTTCAACAATTGAATTTTTTTCATCGTAAGGATCATTTATAATTTCGACCGCATAAGAAGCAAGACAGGGATCTTTTAGTTTAGTAAAGTAATCAAGAATTTTTTCTTTAACAGCAACGCTTTTTGTTTCCTGAAACAAATCATAAATTCCATCAACAAAACGATTGTCCTGATTTTTTGTAAGCTCATCAATGAGTTCTGTAATCTGGCCTTCAAGTCCGTATTTTAAAATGTCATTGCAATTTTTTTCATAATCCTTGGAACGGTCAATATAATTTTTTGAGCTGTCATGTTTTTTGGGGCGGGCATCTGCTGGATAAATTTTTTCTCTTGTATATTTAAACTTTATATTTTCTGAAGGCTGGCTTCCAGAAATTGCATCATAATTTTCTGGTTTTGCCTCGTTCTGAATTTCTGGAATTTCTGTTTCAGAATTTTGGGAAGTTTCTTTTGAAATAATTTCATCTGGCGCAGAAATTTCCGATTGAGAATTTTCAGATTCAGACAAAATATTTTCAATAACTTCTGGCGCAGAAGATTCTTGGGACCAGGCAAAAATAAAAATCAATGAAACAGCAGCGAGCAAAAATTTTCTCTTCATTTTTTCTCCAGACAAATCTTTTTAATTATCGGCATCAAAGTTCATTTGAATGAAAATTATCAAGGAAATTTTTTTTGTATTCTTCAAATTTATCACTTTCTATTGCAGAGCGGATTTCTAAAATCATATTGTGCAAAAAATAAAGATTGTGATAGCTTGCCAGCATAGAAGAAAGAATTTCCTGCTCGCGGAAAATATGGCGCAAATATGCACGCGAATAAGTTTTGCAGACTTTGCAATTGCATTCAGAATCAAGCGCAGAAAAATCACGTTCAAATCTTTTTTGCTTAATTGAAAGCATTCCTTTGTGATGAAAATAAAGTCCATGCCGGGCAATGCGCGTAGGCTGAACGCAATCAAACATATCAATTCCATTTGAAACCGCGTCAAGAATATATTCAGGAGTTCCAATTCCCATAACATACCGAGGTTTGCTTTTTGAAAGGAACTGAACTGTGTATTTCAACTTTTCAACAAAAACGTCAGCAGGCTCGCCAACACTTAATCCGCCAATCGCAAGTCCCAGAGTTCCAAGTGAATCTACAAATTCCGCGCTTTCTTTTCTAAGGTCATCAAAAAAATTTCCTTGGACAATTGGAAATAAAATTCCTTTGTATCCATTTTCAGAATGAAACTTCCATTCCTTTATCGCACGCACAGCCCAGTCAGAAGACAAGCGGAAAGCCCGTTCAGCCTCGCGCCTTTCAACTCCATATCCAGAGCAAACATCAAGCTGCATTTGAATATCGCTGTTAAGTTTTACTTGAGTCTGAACAACATTTTCTGGAGTAAAAAAATGCTTGCTGCCATCAATCGTGCTTCTAAATGCAACTCCTTCATTTTCAATTTTCCGAAGATTTGAAAGAGACCACACTTGAAATCCGCCGGAATCCGTCAGAAAATTTTTGTTCCATCTTGTAAATCCGTGAAGTCCGCCAACTTCAGAAACAATGTCAGCACCGGGGCGAAGATAAAGATGGTAAGTGTTTGCAAGAATAATTTCAAATCCAATTTCTTCCAAATCGTCTTTTGTTAAAGCTTTTACAGTTCCTTTTGTTCCAACCGGCATAAAAACAGGAGTCTGAATATCTCCATGCGCCAAGTGAACAACTCCAGTCCGAGCACAGGAATTTTTATCTTCGTGATGAATTTCAAAAAAATTTTTTATCATAATACTTTGCCTCATTTTTCAAATTTTTAAGTTTTAGCATATTTCAACAAAACACAGCTGATAATTATAAAAAGCACAACCGGACTCCATGCTCCAAACAAAGGCGGAATAGCTTGAAATTTTGCCATGAGCATTGTAACCATTTGAAGAACATAAAACAGAACAACTGCCGTTATGCTCATTGCAAGGCTCACAAGCAAAACATTTTTACGAGTTTTTCCGCTAAGTCCAATCGCTAAAAAAACAACAATAAAAACAACAAAAGGAAACGAATATTTTTTATAATAAACAGATTTTTCTTCTGCGCTCGGAAGTCCGGCTTTTTCAAGATGCTCTATATATTCTCTGGCTTCTTTCGTGTTCACTTGCTCGACAGAAATTGTATTATTTCTAAAAGTTTCTGGAGGTTCCAAAAGACGTGCCTCTAATCTTTTTTCCAAATCGCAAACAAGAAAGCTTTTATCTTGAAATTTGTATTCAACTGCATTTTCAAGTTTCCAAGAATTATTTTTCCAAAAAGCTTTTTGCGCATAAACAATTGCATCAGGCTTTTTTTCTTCAGTTCTAAATAAAACATAAAGCTTGGAAAGAGATTCCGCCTTGTTGTTGAAAAAATCCGCCTTGTAAATTACATTTCCGCCTTCCGCCATAATTACAATCTTGCTGTTGTTCAAAGATTTTTCTTTTGACAAAACTGATTCTTGCAGCTGCGTTTTTTTTGAAAATGTCGGAACAACAATATTATCTTCAAAAATGAAAAGAGCAAAACTCATTGCAACAGAAACAGCAAGCAACGGAACTGAAAACTTAAAAAGTGAAATTCCAGATGCAAAAACCGCAAGCAATTCATTCCGCGCATAAAAATCACTGAGCATATAAGCAGTCGCAAAAAGCATCGCAATCGGAACAGCATACCAGACCGCTTTTGGAATATAATAAATAAGAATCAAAACAACATCGCGCGATGAAACATTTTTTGAAATATAATTCCAAAGATTCATAAACAAATCTGTGAGGCAAAGAACAAGAACAAAAAACATAACCGCGCCAATAAAAACTGGAAAGAAACGCTTGAGCATATAAAAAACAAGTTTCATTTTTTCTTGAGCCTTATGTAAAGAATGATTCCTAAAATTCCTATTACAAAATTAGGAGTCCACATCATCCAAAATCCGTTGTAACCTCCGCGGATTCCAAACATCTGTCCGATTATTGTTGCCGACCAATAAAGAACTGAAAGTATTATTCCAAATATAAGTCCAAGTGTCTGCCCGTCTTTTTTTCCAAAAATCAATGCAAGAGGAAAAGCCAACAATGCGAAAAAAAATGATCCAAAAGGAACTGAAAATTTTTTATTGCATTCAAGTATAAAAGTGTTTAATCTTTTTTTCGTTGAAGAATTTTCCTGCTTCATTTTTTTTATCCGCTTTATCAAATCCCACGATGTCATTTCACGAGGCGAAGTTCCGTTGCTAGAAGAAATAATCGAATCCTCAAAAATATTCAGGCGCAGTTTTTCAGCTGAAATAAATTCATAGTTTTCTGTTTCAGATTTATCAAGGCTCAAGACAATCGGACTGCTCATATCAAGCTGCATAATTACGCCCGGAGTTGAAGATTTTTTCACATCGGAATTTTCAGCCATTATAATCCGCTGAACACCATCCTTTTCTGAATCAAACAAAACAATATCAGAAACATTGTTTTTGCTGACATTTCCAATTACCAAAGTTGAATCGTTCATTCTTTTTATAGATTTTGACTCAAGCTCGATTGCAGGATTTGACACAATAATTTGTTTGAAAAGCCGGTTGTATTTTAAAGTTCCAATCGGAAGAAAATAGTCATTCATAATAAAACTAAAAACTGAAATCAAAAGTCCCATTGCCAAAACAGATTTTAAAATCAAACTGTAACGTTGTCCGCTTGCCCTGAAAATTAAAATTTCATTGTCTGTAACAAGTCTGCCAAGGCACATTAAAAATCCAACAAGAGTTGCAAACGGCGCAGACTGGGAAATAACATTTGGCAAGCAATATAAAATCAGCTTTAAAACAGAATTCACAGGAACTCTTTTCTTCAATATAGTTTCAGCAAGCAAAAGAATTTGATTTACAAAAAACACGACAAAGAAAAAAACAAAGCAAATTAAAAAGTAAAGTAAAAGTTCCTTTGCAATGTAGCGCACTAAAATATTTGATTTTACAGAATTCAGCTTGAAAATTTTCTTTGCAAAAAAAGCCTGAATTTTTACACAATTAATTTTTCTTCCAATTGAAAATCCAACTGTATAAATTTTTCTTTGAAACTCAAAATGTTTTAATTTCTTAAATTTCCGTTTAAAAAAAAGAAAAGAAAAAACAAATTGCTTTCTAGCAAAAACAACTGCCGAGTCTATTTTATTGTAAACAAATTCAAAAATTTTTTTTGCCAACATCAATATTAGACACCAGTGCTTCCGAAGCCTCCAGCTCCACGCAAAGTTTCAGAAATAGAATTTACAGAAATAAAATTCGCTGTTGTAACTGGAGAAATTATAATCTGGGCGATTCTATCTCCGCTGTTCACGGTAAAATCTTCCTGCCCAAAATTAGCAAGAATAATTTTAAGCTCTCCGCGGTAATCGCTGTCAATAGTTCCAGGCGAATTCAAAACAGTAACGCCATTTTTTAAAGCAAGCCCGCTTCTTGGACGAACCTGAATTTCATATCCAGCTGGAATTTCAAAACTCAAGCCTGTAGGAATCAAGGCGCGCTCGCCTTTCTTAAGAACAATCGGAGAATCCAGCAAAGCGCAAACATCAGCACCGGCGGAACCCTCTGTTTTATAAGCAGGTACAACAGCATTTTTTTGCGCAACAATTTTTAAATCTATTTTTTCCAGCATAATATTTCCTTTTTTTGTTTTGAAGAAAGCGCAGGTCCATAAACAAGCGATGATTTTTTTTCTTCATTTAAAAGATTTTTTATAAAACTGATTATATCATTTTTTTCAGCTGAACGTATACTATTCAGAATTTCTTCAGTTTCGCAAAGCGGGAATCCCATTGAATAAAAATTCCAAAGACGCTGCATCAAAAACGCAGTTCTAGTTTCTCCAAGAATTTCTGAGCCGCACAAACGCTCTTTTGAAATTTCAATTTCCTCATCTGAAATTTGATTTTCAACAAATCCCGAAATTTCTTCTGAAAGTTTTTTATAGACTTCTTCAGCTTTTGTTTTTTCACAAACAGCATAAGCGCACCAAAGTCCTGCATTTTCATAAGTCGTGTAAAAACTTCCAACTGAATAGCAAAGTCCAGATTTTTCACGAAGCGAAGAAAAAAGGCGGCTGCTCATAGTTTCTCCAGAGGCAGAATTAAAAATCAAAAGTGAAATGTAATCGTTGAAGGAAAGATTTGAAGAAAGCGGATACAAAGAAAAAATTTGCGTCTGATTGAATTTAGCTTTTAAAATCCGGTTTTCTGTGTTCCAGACAACTTTTTCTGGAAAATGAAGATGCTTAAAAAATTCCTGCGAAGGCTTATGCTGCGGAAGCTTCTGCAAAGTTTCAACAAGAATGTCTTCATAAATTTTTCCGCAAACAATTACAACAAGCTCGCCTTCCGCAAAATATTTTTTATACCAGTCAACCATCTGCTCCCGCGTAATTGAATCAACATCATCAGAAGTTCCAGTTATCGCAAGGCTAAGTTTTTGGTTCGGCCAAACACAAGACGCAACTTCATCCATTGCAGAATCGTCAGGATCGTCCAAAACAGCAAGAATTTCACTTTGAACAACGCCGCGCTCTTTTTCCATTTCTTCAGGCGGAAAAGTGCAATTCGAACTCAAATCGCAAAGAGTTTCCAATGCCGTTTTGTAATTTTCCAAATTTTCAGAAGGAACAGTGCAGTAAACGCCTACATTTTCGCGCTCGGTAAAAGCATTGAAAATTCCGCCCATTCTGTCAAAGATAAGAGATATGTCCCGGTTCGATTTTGTTTTTGTTCCTTTAAAAATCATGTGCTCGGTAAAATGGCTGATTCCATGCTCACCTTCATTTTCAAAACGGCTTCCAACTGAAAAGTAAAAGCCAAACGTTGTAACTTTTGAATTTGCAACTGGCTGAGTAATAAGCATTATGTTATTTAAAAGATTTTGTTTTTTTGCGAGCATAAAACGATTTTAGCAAATTTCAAAAAGTTTTGCATCAGATTGAAATTTCGCGAAAACAAAAAAAATCCGCCTGCAAATTACAGACGGATTCAACATAAAGTTAAATAAAATTATTTGCTTTCAATTGCATCAATGTAACTCAAATTCAAGCGACCCATTTTGTCAACTTCAAGCAATTTTACAGGAATAACCTGGCCTTCTTTAAGAACATCGCTTACTTTTTCAACACGATTTCTTGAAAGTTTTGAAATGTGGCAAAGTCCTTCTTTCCCCGGAAGAATTTCTATAAACGCGCCAAAATCCATAATGCGCTTTACAGTTCCCTGATAAATTGTGCCTGGCTCTGGATCTTCGCAGATTCCCTTGATAGCAGCTTTTGCAGCGTCAGTAGAAACTCCAGACTTGCCATAAATTGTAACAGTTCCGTCATCTTCAGTATTGATTGTAACATTGTACTGCTGGCAAAGAGCTTTTACATTTTTTCCGCCCGGCCCAATCAAAGCGCCGATTTTATCAACAGCGATTTTCATTGTTTCAATTTTTGGAGCGTAAGGGCTGATTGGCTGAGGCTTGCTGATGCATTTTTCCATTATGTCAAGAATGTGATTACGTCCGCGTTTTGCCTGTTCAAGAGCGCGTCTCATAATATCCATGGAAACGCCGGCAATTTTTATATCCATTTGGAATCCTGTAATTCCATCGCGAGTTCCGGCAACCTTAAAGTCCATATCGCCAAGATGATCTTCTTCTCCCAAAATGTCAGAGAGAATTGCATATTTTTTGTACTGCGGTCCGTCAGTGATAAGTCCCATTGCAATTCCGGCAACCATTTTTTTCATAGGAACACCAGCAGCAAGCAAAGACAAGCATCCGCCACAAGTTGAAGCCTGAGAAGAAGAACCGTTAGATTCCATGATTTCAGAAACAACACGGATTGTATAAGGGAATTCGCTTCTTGAAGGAATCATCGGAGCTAAAGAACGGCGTGCAAGATTTCCGTGTCCAATTTCACGGCGGCCAGTTGTAAGCTTTCCAACTTCACCAACAGAATATGGAGGGAAATTATAATGAAGAATAAAGTTTTCGCTTCTGTCGCCTTCAATGTCATCGTAAACCTGCTCATCCATTGCAGTTCCCAAAGTTGTTACAGCCAACGACTGAGTTTCGCCACGGGTAAACAAAGCTGAACCATGAGGACGAGGAAGAACATTTACTTCGCAAGTAATCGGGCGAATATCTTCTGTGCCGCGGCCGTCAATGCGAAGACCTTTTTCAAGAATGCTTGAGCGAAGCAAATCATACTGAATGTCATCAAACAAAGTGTTGAACAATTTTGCCTGAATTTCATCTTCAAGCTGCTCTGAATATTTTTCTGCAATCTTAGCTTTTACAGCCTTAACCGCATTTCCGCGCGCCATTTTTCCTTTCTGGAAACAAGCTTCCTGCATAAGAGGAATTGCTTCAGCTTTGATTGCATCTGCGTTTTCAAGTTTTACATCAAGAGGTGCAAGCGGAAGTTTTTCTTTTCCGGCAAGTTTTACAAGTTCTTCCTGAAGCAAGCACATATCGGTAATAAATCCCTGCGCTTTTTCCAAAGCTCCAAGCATAACTTCCTCTGAAACTTCGTTTGCGCCGCCTTCAACCATTGTAAAACCGTCTTTAGTTCCGGCAACAACAATTTCAAGCTGAATTTTTTCCATCTGCTCATAAGTCGGATTCAAAATATACTCGCCATTCAAATATCCAACGCGAACACCTGCAACAGGTCCGTGGAAAGGAATGTCAGAAATAGAAACAGCCGCGCTCGAAGCAAGAACTGCAAGAATGTCTGGAGGATTCACGCCGTCAATAGAAACGCAAGTTGGAACGATCTGAATTTCACGGCCAAAAGATGTTTCAAAAAGAGGACGCATCGGGCGGTCAATAAGACGGCTTACAAGAATTTCCTTATCTTTTGGGCGGCCTTCACGTTTTACAAATCCGCCAGGAATTTTTCCAGCGGCATAAAATTTTTCGTTGTACTCAACTGTTACAGGAACAAAGTCAAGTCCTTCTTTTGCTTCACTTGAAGCGCATACGGTTGCAATTACAGCAGTTCCGCCGATCTGAGCATAAACACAGCCATTTGCCTGCTTTCCGATTTTTCCAGTTTCAAGAATAAGTTCCTGATCACCAATTTTTCTGGTTACTCTTTGTATCATAAAAGTTTCCTAAATATGCTTTTTATGAACTTCTGATTATCCACAGATTACATCGATTCCCAGTTCATAGAAATCCATATAATCGGTGGACTGATTCTTATCAGAATATTCAAAGGGAAATTCATTTGAATCCACCTTAAAAAAACAACGGCAGTAAATCCATTTTTGAATTCATCTGCCGTCATCATCCAATTTTTTCTGCCAAATTACTTGCGGATTCCAAGCTCTTTTATGAGAGAGCGGTAGCCTTCAAGATTTGTGCGTTTAAGATATTTCAAAAGCTTGCGGCGAGCACCAACAACTTTTAAAAGACCACGCTGAGCGCAAGTGTCTTTTGGGAAAGTTTTGCAGTGAGCTGTAAGCTCTTTAATGCGCTCTGTCATCAAAGCAATCTGAACATTTGAGTTTCCAGTGTCGCTTGCGTTTGCTCCAAATTTTGAAACGATTGACGCTGTTGTTTCTTTTGTAAGTGCCATTTCTTACTCCTGATAAAAATTTATTTTCAGTCCTTCGATTTTTACAGGGAACAAAAGTGGCGCTTTGTATTCCAAGCAAAATCACAACGGAATGAACTGCTTTACATTTTACTGATATAGAAAGAAAAGTCAATGTTAAGCCGCGCGGCAAACTTCTCTGTGAATCAGCAAAATTTTATCTCGACTGTTTTTTCTGCAATTCCAGAAGTCGGAAGCGCAATCCTAAGATTTTCGTTTTCAATCTCAAGAGTTGTGTGAAAAACATTTCCGTCAGAATCAAGCGCAGCAACTTTATAAATTCCGTTCTTTGGCAAAATCTGATTTTTCTCATTGCGGAATTCAAAAATCGAATTTTCATTTCCAGCAGATTTTTCTTTCAATGAAATTCCGCGGACATCCAAAGCAAACGGACGCAAAAGCATTTTCTGCGCGCATATAAAATTTCCTGCAAGAATTTCTTTTTTTATGCGGCTTGAGCTGATTTTTTCATCTTCAAAAAAAACGTAATCCTGTTTGCAAAGCTCGAAATTTTTTTCCTGTGAAATTTTTTCAAGTTCTTCCATATTAAGCGAGCCTTTGTAGCCGCATTTAAAATCGCTACCCTCAGCAAGAAATTTCATTCCGCAAACTGAAATCAAAGTTTCAATAAAATCAGCTCCCTCAATTTTTGAAAAATCCTGCGTAAAGTCAATCACAACAGCAAAGTCAAGTCCAAGCTCCTTGAAAAATTCCAGCCGCTGCTCAAGAGTAAAAATTGAACAAGTTCCGTCATTTTTTATCTGCGAAGAAAAAGTTATAATTCCCGAAATAAATTTTTTTTGAGCAACAGCAGTTTTTATAAGCGCAGCATGGCCTGCATGAACGGCTTCAAAACTTCCGACCGTAAGAGCGCAGCCTTTTGATTTCCATTCAATCGGAAAATTCAAACTGCAAAATTCATTCCAAGAAAAAATTTTGAATTCTTTTTTTTCAGGCGGAACAACAAAACCATAAGAAAGTTTTGAATCTTTGTTTTTGCAAATTATTCCGGAGAAATTTCCAGACGAATAAAAAACAGCAATTTCATTTTCAACATTTCCGCAGCTTGCAATGTCAAACATTTTCTGTGAAAGCGGACGGCCATTCAAATATGACTTTTCAAATTCAGGCTTTAAAATATCGCAGCTAAAACCGCAAAGCGACGCTAGTTTTTGAGAAAAAAGCAAAAAGTGATTTCTTATGTCTTGAATTTTTTCAGCTGAATCTTCATGGCGTTTTTTTATTTTTTGTTCAAATGGAAGATGGATTTTCTCTTTTTCCTTTTGCAAATAAAGCGCATTTTGAATTCCGTTTTCTATTGAAAATTCTTTTAGCTCGCCAAAACACGCCGCATCTTTTAATTCAAACGGTCCGACTTTAGTCCGCCTCAAAGCGCATAAATGGGCACAAGTTCCAAGGCTAGAGGCAATGTCTCTGGCAAGCGCGCGGATGTAAGTTCCTTTTGAGCAGACAATTTCAAGCAGCGCATAAGAGCAAGCGTCATTTTCTGAAGGCTCTTTAAAATCAAGAAGCTCATTTTTATAAATAAAAACCTGCCTGCTTTCAAGATGAATTTCATTTCCGCCGCGGACAAGATCGCTTGCACGTTTTCCGTCAACATGAAGCGCAGAATAAACAGGCGGAACTTGCAGAACTGCTCCAGTAAATTTTTTCAGCGCAGTTTCAATTTGCTCTTTAGAAGCCGCCACGCCAGTTTTTACAACATCTCCGGTCGGATCGAGAGTATCCGTCTCTTTTCCGAAGCAAACAACAGCCCGATAAGTTTTTGTAAATGAAGTTATATGAGGAACAAGGTGCGTAAGATTGCCAGACAAAACAACAAGCAAGCCTTCAGCAAAAGAATCCAAAGTTCCAGTATGTCCGACCTTTTCAGTTTTCAAGGCATGCTTGATGCTCCAAAGAGAAGAAAAACTTGTAATTCCCGGAGTCTTTGCATAAAGCATAACCCCGGAAACTTTATTCTTGGTCTTCTCTGGCATTTTGCTCATTTTGGCTGATTTCAATTTGCCTAGATTCATTTTCCAGCGCATTAAGTTTTTGAACCATTTTATAGCCTTCTTTCATGCTGAAATCTGCTACAAAAGTAAGTTTTGGAAATCTATAGATTGAAACTTTTTTTGCAATTGTAGACTGAATAAATCCAGCCGCGCTTTGCAAGCCTTTTACGCCACGCTCAACAGAAGCGTCATCCAAAAAAGATGAAACATAGACTTTCGCGCATGATAAATCTTTTACAACTTCCACACGGTTTATTGTAAGAAATTCATTCACACGCGGATCTTTTACTTCGTGGCGCATTATGAGAGTTGCAATTTCTTCCCTAAGCTGGTTGCCCAGCCTGTCCATTCTATACTGTCCCATTGCAAATCCTTTTATTCAGCGGAAACTTCTGCAGCGGCATTTTTCTTTTCTGCTTCTGCCTGCTCATCTGCCAAAGTTTTTCCGAGTTTGCGTTTAACTTCGATTGTCTCAAAAGCCTCAAGCTGATCTCCAATCTGAAGATCCTGCCAGTTTTCAATTCCGATACCGCATTCAAATCCGTCTTTAACTTCTTTTGCATCGTCCTTGAATCTTTTGAGAGAAGCAATTTTTCCAGTGTAAATAACAACGCCTTCGCGGATAACATTCACACTGCAAGTTTTTTTGATAACGCCATCTGTAACGTAACATCCGGCAATAACGCCAATCTTTGGAACTTTGAATGTGTTGCGAACTTCCGCGGTTCCTGTTGTTTCGTCTTTTGTGTCAGGCTGAAGCATTCCTTCCATGGCCTGCTGAATTTCTTCAACGCACTTGTAGATAATGTTATACTTGCGGATTTCAACTTTTTCCTGTTCAGCCAAAGATTTTGCTTTTGGAGTCGGACGGACATTAAATCCAATAATAATCGCGTTTTCATCAGCGGCAGCTAAAGTAACATCGCTTTCGTTGATTGCACCCGCGCTTGAATGAATGACAACAAGCCTAAGTTCCTTTGTACTGAGCTTTTCAAGCGAAGTTTTAAGAGCTTCCGCAGAACCTTGCAAATCAGCTTTGATAATAACCTTGAACTCTTTGACTTCGCTTGCTTCAATTGTTGAATACAAATTGTCGAGCGTAACTTTCTTGACAGCCTTTGCATCTTCAAAGCGTTTAAGTTCCTGGCGTTTTGCAGCAAATGCGCGCGCATCTTTTTCAGTTTCTGTAACCTGAATAGGATCTCCGGCATTCGGCATAGCTTCAAGTCCAAGAACTTCCACCGGCATTGAAGGTGTCGCCTCTTGAATTTTCTGTCCACGGTCATTGAAAATCGCACGAACACGTCCTGAATAAATTCCTGCAACCAAAGGATCGCCGATGTGCAAAGTTCCACGCTGAACAACAACAGAAGCAACAACACCACGTCCCTGGTCAGTGCGGCTTTCAATAACTTTTCCTTCAGCGCGGCAATCATACTGCGCCTTAAGCTCAAGAACTTCAGCCTGAATAAGAATCGCATCCAGCAAGTCGTCAATTCCCTGATGCTTTAACGCTGAAATATTTACATATTGAGTGTCGCCGCCCCAAGCTTCAGGAGTAAGACCAAGCTCAGAAAGCTGCGTCATAACTTTTTCAGGATTTGCATCCGGCTTATCAATTTTGTTGACAGCAACAATAATTGGAACCTTTGCATCTTTTGCGTGGTTTATAGCTTCCATTGTCTGAGGCATAACACCATCGTCCGCCGCAACAACAAGAACAACAATATCTGTAATCTGTGCACCGCGGGCGCGCATCATTGTAAACGCCTCGTGTCCCGGAGTATCAAGGAAAGTAATTACGCCCTTTGGAGTTGAAACTTGGTAAGCACCGATTTTCTGTGTGATTCCGCCAGCTTCTCCAGCAGCAACATCAGCATTGCGGATTGCATCAAGAGTTTTTGTCTTTCCGTGGTCAACGTGGCCCATAACTGTAACAATCGGAGGACGAGTGCGCTCACCTTCAGAACTTCCCTTGTCGCTTTCAATAACAGTTTCATCGTAAAGGCTTACAAGGTGAACCTGACAATTATATTCAGAAGCAAGAATTGTCGCCGTGTCAGAATCAATGGACTGGTTGATTGTAACCATCATTCCCATTGACATAAGCTTGCCGATAATTTCGCTTGCCTTAAGATTCATTTTGCGGGCAAGATCAGAAACGGAAATTGTCTCCATGATTTCGATTTTCTCTGGAACAACACTTGCCGGAGTTGAATCATGCTTTTTGTTCTGATAAAGTTCTTCCTCGTCAAAGAAATCTTCTTTATCTTTTCTATTATAAACTTGTTTTTTTCCTTTAAATTGCTTTTTAGCAGGCGCTTTGTTTCCTGCAATAGCTGAAGGATCTGCGAATCCGCCTGGACGAGGACCGCCAAATCCCGGACGGCCTGCTCCGCCAGCAAATCCTCCCGGTCCACGATTGAAGCCACCTGGACCACGGTTAAATCCACCCGGCTGTCCGTTGTTTCTGTTGAATCCGCCTGGTCCGCGATTGAAACCGCCGCCAGTTCCATTTCTGTTGAAGCCACCTGGACCACGGTTAAATCCGCCTGGCTGTCCGTTGTTTCTATTGAATCCGCCATTTTGATTTCCACGGAAAGAGCCATTGCGGTTTCCAAAATTTGCTCCCTGCGGATTGCCACGGTTAAAGTTATTTTGTCTTTCGCGGTTCTGGTAGCTTTCTCTAGCCTGGCTTCCAGTGAATCCGCCATCCCTGCGGCCGTTTCCATTATTTGAATAACGGTTTCTTCCGCCGCTCAAATTTCCAGCCTTGACATTTGGACGAACATTAGGAAATTCCAAAGTCTGAACCTGCGGCTTTGCAGGCTGGACAACAGGAGCAACTGGCTTTTTTTCTTCTGCCACAACAGTTTTTTCCTGAGAAACAGGAACTTCAGTTTTTGCATCCTCAGCTTTAACAGATGAATCAGGAGTCTTTTTAGACACTACGTGAATTCTTTTTTTCTGTTCTTGTTTTGCCGCCTCTGCAGAAGGAGCTTTTCTTTTTATAACAATCTTCCGCTTTGGGCTGGCTTCCCCTGCAGGATGAGAGTCCTGTACATGCTTATTTAAAACTACGCCTGTCTTTTTCTCTGATTCATCTGCCATACTGTATCCTATTACCTCTTACTCTTCTTCAAATGAGAACTCAACACCGCATTTTGGACATCTTGTCATATCCGGTGTAATTTTTTCGCCGCACTCAGGACAGAAATATTCTTCTTCTGAATCTTCCTCTGCTGAATCTGCTGCCTGCTGCGGTTCTTCCTCATCTTCAAACTCAACATTTTCATTTATAATTGAATAAACTTCATCAAGCTGCTCTTTTGTTACGCCGTCAAGTCCATTCAACGCTCCGTTTTCATAAGACGAAACGAAAACTTCTATATCATCATAACCGGCTTCCTTAAGAATTTCCGCAACACGCTGATCAACACCCGGAAGCTGAGCAACTGTAAGAATTTCCTCGTAAGATTCATTTTCTGAACCGCCAAAGAGTTCTTCCGCCGCCCTTCTTGTGTCATTTTCAACAAGGTCTTCATCTGTAACCATAGCTTCGGTTTTTACATCGATTGACCAGTTGCAAAGACGGTTTGCAAGGCGGACATTCAAGCCCTGTTTTCCAATTGCAATAGAGAAGTTCTCATCGGAAACAACCGCAAGAGCCTCTCTTTTTTCAGCATCTTTAATTATAACTTGCTTTACTTCAGCAGGTGAAAGCGCATTTTTTATAAACACATGAGGATCTTCGTCGTAGCGCAAAACATCGATTTTTTCGCCTTCAAGCTCGCGGATTACATTCTGAATGCGGACACCTTTCAAGCCAACGCAAGCGCCAACAGGATCTACATCGATTTTGTTTGAAGCCACGGCAATCTTTGTTCTGTAGCCAGGCTCGCGCGAAATGCTTTTTACAACAATTGTATTATCCTGAATTTCTGGAACTTCAAGCTCAAGAATGCTTTTTACAAAATTTTCATCTGTACGGCTAAGCACAACCTGAATTCCAGAAGGAACTTTTTTTACATCTTTTACCAAAGCCCTGATTCTGTCATTCTTTTCATAAACTTCGCGTGGACTCTGGTACTTTACAGGAAGCACGCCTTCAACTTTTCCAAGCTCAACATAAATGTTTCCTTTATGCTCGCGCTGGTAATATCCGATTATAATCTGTCCGATTTTTTCCTTGTATTCATCAAGAAGCTTTTTGCTTGAATTTTCATTCAAATCCTTGTGAGCTTCCTGTTTTCCAACTGAAACTGCGCCGCGTTCAAAATCGCGTTTTGGATCAAGCGGAATATCAAGAGTGTCATGAATCACGGCTTCTGGAGCAAGTTTCTGCGCTTCTTCAAGCTCAATTTCAATAACAGGATCATAAACTCCGTCAACAACAGTTTTGCGTGCATAGACATTCACATCCGACATATCATCTGCAAATTTCACAATGCAGTTGTCGTAGCCTTTTCCGAATGATTTTTGATACGCCGCAAGAATCATTCTTTCTATAGTCTGCCTAATTGAAGATTCATCAATTCCTTTTTCTGCAGAAAGCGCACGGATTGCATCTGCCATTTCTGACATAACAAGCCCCCTTATAAATGTAAAAATTTTGCTTTAGCAATATCAGCATAGGCAACAGACTTTTCGTCGCCGCCTTCTATTTCCAATGTAACTTGATTTTTATCTGAAGATTTTATTTTTCCACAAACCCAGTCGTTTATGTTTTTATCCCAGACGCGGACTTCCCTTCCTGTAAAAATCTCAAATTCAGCCGCATTTCTTAAAGTGCGTTCAATTCCCGGCGAACACATTTCCATAGAAATATCGTCTTCATTTTTTCCGAGGATTTTAACCATTTCTGAAAACAACGCACGATGTGCTTTTGCGCAATCTGAAACACCGATGTCTTTTTTAGAATCCGCCGAAGCTATGACAGCAGAAATATTAACTTTGCCATTCTGCGGAACAACATGAAGCTCCACCAGCTTAAAACCTTCCGCAGACATCACAGCGGAACACTCATTAAAATACGGAATATTCTCGAAAGAACTATACTCCAAGTCAAACCTCTAAAAAACACGCTTAACGAAAAGCATTTCAGACTAAAAAAAAAGAGCCTTTGTTGCGGCTCAATTTTCAAGGATAATCAAAATGTATAGCAATATTATCATATCAAACCAACATTGTCAACAAACAAAAGCAAATTCTCAGGGCAAACGCATGTAAAATTTTTTTGTTTTAAATCTCTAAACAGCTATTTAA
>JAUNWH010000070.1 GCA_030540405.1 Spirochaetales bacterium | reverse complement strand
TACCCCCCCATGAAATGTCAAGTACTTTGAGGAATTTTTATGCATTTTTTTCAGATAAATTTTTTTGCTATTCCGTGCCACAACCCTGTGTCATTTCATGCACAGCCCCTTTGTCATTCCCATACACAGACACGGGAATCTCTCATTAAAAACAAAAGTCTGCATTTCGCCCTATCAATTGCAACAATCCACGCAATAAAGTAAAATGAACTTCAACTTAGAACTTTGAGGAATTTATGATTTTTTCACCTGTAGAAATCGAAGAAACAGTAAATATGTTCATGCGTCAAAAACTCGATGTGCGATGCATAACAATGGGAATATCACTTTTAGACTGCGCGGATTCAGATGCAAAAAAAGCAAATCAAAAAATCTATGACAAAATAATGCGCTACGCTGGAAACCTTGTGCGTGTAGGCCAGGACATAGAAAAAGAATTCGGAGTTCCAATCATCAACAAAAGAATTTCTGTAACTCCAATCGCGTTAGTCGCAGGAGCAAGCGGAGAAAAATCCTATGTTGAATATTGCCGTACTCTCGACAAATGCGCGAAAGATCTCGGCGTAAATTTCATTGGCGGATTCAGCGCGCTTGTTCAAAAAGGAATCACACCGGCAGACAGAATTTTAATTGATTCAATCCCAGAAGCCCTTGCCACAACAAATTTTGTCTGCTCAAGCGTAAACGTGGGAACAACAAAAAACGGAATCAACATGGATGCTGTAAAGCTCATGGGAGAAACAATAAAGAAAACCGCTGAAGTTTCCCGTAACTGCGAAATCAACGGCTGCGCAAAGCTTGTAGTCTTTACAAATGCGCCGGAAGACAATCCGTTTATGGCGGGAGCTTTCCACGGACCGGGAGAAGGAGACGCGGTAATCAACGTTGGAGTTTCAGGACCTGGAGTTATTCTTGCCGCCGCCCGTGAATACAAAGGCCGCCCGATCAATGAGCTTGCAGACGGAATCAAAAAAATGGCATTCAAGATTACACGCATGGGACAAATGGTCGGAACAGAAGCCGCAAAACGTCTTGGTGTAAACTTTGGAATACTAGACCTTTCACTTGCACCTACGCCGGAAGTTGGAGACAGTGTTGCCCGCATTCTTGAAGAAATCGGACTTGAAGGAGCAGGCGCGCCGGGAACAACAGCAGCACTTGCAATGCTTACCGACATGGTAAAAAAAGGCGGTGTAATGGCTTCAACAAATGTAGGCGGATTAAGCGGCGCATTCATTCCTGTAAGCGAAGACGAAGGCATGATTAACGCCGTAAAGCAGCATTCTATTACTCTTGAAAAACTTGAAGCTATGACTTGTGTTTGCTCTGTCGGACTTGACATGATTGCAATCCCAGGCGACACACCAGCAACAACAATCAGCGGAATCATGGCGGATGAAATGGCAATTGGAATGGTAAACAACAAAACAACTGCCGTGCGCCTTATTCCAGCTCCGGGAAAAAAAGCCGGTGAATGGGTTGAGTTCGGAGGACTTCTTGGAGGCTGCCCTGTAATCGATGTAAATAAATTCGGTTGCGCAGACTTTATAAACCGCGGCGGAAGAATCCCTGCTCCAATCCATAGCTTCAGAAACTAACTATTGAAAAAAATATTCAGTCAAGCCAGATAATGCATCTTCACTTTATCTGTCATTGTCTGGCAATATCTATACTTGCAGCCTTTGCCATGATGCTGTTCCTTCTGTCATTATCGGGCTTGACCCGATAATCGATTTTTCAGTTTTACACAGCAATAGACTTTTAAAACTAGCTCATGGTATAATCAGCGCATGAAACACAATATGCAAATTTTACAAGAGCTAGCCGCAAAAAACGGACCTCTTTGCGTTGGACTAGACACAGATCCTTCTTACATTCCGCAGAATTTACTTGAACAGTTTTCTCCGGCGCAAGCTGTTCTTGAATACAATAAGCTTTTAATAAAAAGAATTACACAAGACAAAAGCGCCTGCTGCTTTAAAGTCCAGATTGCCTACTATGAGGCAATGGGAATTGAAGGACTTAAAGTTTACGCCGAAACTTTAAAAGCTGTAAAAAATTCCGGGCTAATCTGCATTTCTGACATAAAAAGAGGCGACATTGCAGCCACAGCAAGCGCGTATGCAAAAGCTCATTTTTCAGGCGATTTTGAATCAGACATAATCACAATAAATCCTTACATGGGATTCGACACATTAAAGCCATTTACAGAATTCTGCGCTTCCAAGGGGAAAGGAATTTTTGTCCTGCTTAGAACAAGCAATCCAGGAATGACAGACATTGAGCAAAAGGAACTAAAGTCAGGCGGACGCGTGCTGGATGAAGTTGGAAAAGAACTGGAACGGCTCAGCATTCAAATGCAAGAAATATTCCCCGAGCAAACCTGCAGTCCAGTTGGAGCTGTTGTGGGCTGCACAGAAGAAAGCGATGCAAACTATCTTAGGCAAACTTATAAAGACATTTTCTTTTTAATTCCAGGATACGGCGCGCAAGGAGGAGCTGCAAGCATTTGCGCAGCTTTGTTAAAAAACGCAGGCGGAACAGTAAATTCTTCCCGCGGAATTCTATGTGCTTGGAAAAAAGATTCAAATTGCATAAAAAAACAGCAGGACGGAAAACTTCTTTCATTTGATGACATAGTAGAAGCCGCTGCAAAAGCCGCCATAGCCTCAAAAAATGAATTAACTAACATTCATTAAAATTAAAAACATACAAACTAACGGTCAGTAATAAAAATAAGGAACTTTTTATGGATAAGCCAGAAATTGACAAAGACGGAAACGGACTTCTTTTTTCAGGAAATGCAAAAGTTATAGAATGCAAGGAAATTCACAATAGTGTATTTCTTTTAGAAACAGAACTTGAGCTTGAACGGAAAACTCAAATTTCGCCTTTGCCAGGTCAGTTTTATCTTGTAAAAAGCGCAAGAAGCAATGTTCAGTTTGGACGTCCAATAAGCGTTTTTCATGCCGAACGAAAATCTGACACCAATTTAAGGGTACAGTTTTTAATTTTGCAAAAAGGAGAAGGTACAGTTGAACTTTGCCACCTTTTAAAAAACGACTTGGTTGAACTATCTGGCCCCTTAGGTAACAGTTTTGAAAAGACAGAAGGCAAAATTTGTATTTGTGGCGGAGGAATCGGAGTTGCTCCAGTTGCAAATTTCGCTTCATCGCTTCCACCAAAAAGCTATGACTTCTACGCAAGCTTTAAAAGCGGCTCTTATGGCTTAGAAAACATAGAGCCAGAAAAACTTATAATAACAACTGATGACGGTTCTGTTGGAATACATGGAATGGTAACAGCCGCCTTGACATCTGACACCATAAAAAATGAAGGGTACAGTGCAGTATACGCTTGTGGCCCCACGCCAATGTTAGCCTATATACAAAAAATTGCAAAAGAAGCAGGCGTAAAATGTTTTTTAAGCATAGAAAAAAAGATGCTTTGCGGTGCCGGTGCTTGTCTTGGATGCACAATACGCACAAAAGAAGGAAACCGCAGAGTATGCAAAGACGGTCCTGTTTTTAATGCTGAAATTCTAGAATTTGAAAAGCCGGAATTTGCAAAAAGAAATCCATTGCCACTAGGCATAGAGCCAGATTTAAGTGTTGAAATTGCAGGAATAAAATTTAAAAACCCTGTAATCGCAGCAAGCGGAACGTTCGGTTTTGGACAAAATTACCGTGGATTTTTTGATGTTTCCAAGCTAGGAGGAATAAGCTCAAAAGGCCTTACCTTGGATCCAAAAGCTGGAAATTCCGGTGAACGTGTTATCGAAGTTTCATCTGGCGACATAAATTCAATAGGCCTTGAAAATCCTGGAGTTCCGCACTTTATTCAAAACGAGCTTCCAGAAATGCTAAAGCTAGACACTGTTTCAATTGCGAACCTTGCAGGACACGACCTAGATTCCTATATAAAAGGCGCAGAGCTTTTGGACAAAACTCCAGTTCCGGCAATCGAGCTGAACATAAGCTGTCCAAATGTAAAGGCAGGCGGAATGGCTTGGGGAATAAATCCAGAAGCCGCGTTCACTTGTGTCAGCGCAGTTAGAAAAACTACATCAAAGCCTTTGATTGTAAAACTGTCCCCTAACGCGCCGGACTTGGTATCTGTGGCCCTTGCCTGCATAAAAGCCGGAGCAAACGCATTAAGCCTGATTAACACGATTCAAGCAGTTGCAATCGACATTGAAAGCGGACGTCCTGTATTCGACAATATAAAAGCCGGACTTTGCGGGCCTGCTGTAAAGCCAATTGCGCTCCGCATGGTCTATGACGTTGTAAAAGCAGTAAATTCACTCCCGAAGGAACAGCAAATTCCTGTAATCGGTCTGGGAGGAATTTCAAAATGGCAAGACGCAGTAGAATTTATAATGGCTGGAGCTAGTGCAATTCAGGTTGGAACTGCAACATTTTCAAATCCAAAGACAATGATAGAAATCATCGAAGGCCTAAAAAAATTTATGCAATCCCACGGATACAAGAAAATTGAAGATTTCCGCGGAATAGCACAAAAGTAGCAAAAAACACTGCTGTTTTAATCATTAAGCATATAAAAACCAAAGGGATACTTCCTAAGAGGCTGAGAGAGTATTCCTAAGACCCTGAGTAAGTAT
>JAUNWH010000069.1 GCA_030540405.1 Spirochaetales bacterium | reverse complement strand
TTTCACACTTTCTGTAATTTTATCAGAAAGAGTTTTTACATGCGTTTGCCCTGAGTTGTAAGAGGATTCATCTTGATTTCTTTTAAGAAATTCTTTACAAGCTGCTCAATTTCCTGCGGCGCATAACTGTCATCAAGAATTTTTTTAAGATATTCCTTTGAAAGATTATAGGCGCAAAGCTGAACAATCATTCTTTTTGGATAAAGGATTGAGAATGTTCCCATTCCGCTATACTGTATGTCTTTGTTATTCAAGTTCTTGTAATTGATTTCAAGATTAGCCATGACGTTGTTGTACATTGAAGTCCAATGAGTTCCAAGCTCATGTCCTGTAAGAAGATAAATAAAACGGGAAGTCATTTCTGAAAAAGCGCCTTGAGAATTCAATGCAACGCCTTTACCAAAATTATCAAACAAGAACGGATAATCAAAAGGCTTGTTCATTCCACTTGTTGTATAATCCGGATTAAAATCCTTATATGCAGGTCTAAAAGAACGGTATGGATTTTCACAATTAATTTTGTTCATAAAATGATCAAGTTCAACCAGTGATGCGTAGCAATTTTCACGGACTTTAGGTGTTCCCTGAATTCCGTCAAACATAGATGAAAGTGCAAACATTCCAAAAATTTTCACCTTGTAGTCATTTCCGGCAATATGATTGCAATATCTTACCATGTATGCAGTATCCAAGAATGTGCCTGAACCAGTTCCTCCGCAAACAGAACCGCAGATGAATACATTTATTTCTTTTGAAAGTTTTGAGCCTATATTTTTATCTATTGCAATCTTCACATCTACAGGAGCACGCATAAAAGCATTGATTTCATCATAAATTTCACTTGCATTCCAAGCGAACATAAAGCGTCCTATAGGCTTTTTCTGGGAAGCACCACGTGAAAGGTCTGCAGGTTTTAGATTTGCCCTTAAAGAATCAGGAAACCACTCATGAATTTGAGGATAATCATTTAAATCTGGAGCAATTCCGAAATTAGCCTGAAGCTGAAAAATCTCTCTGTTAGGATTCAATGACAAAGATTCATCTCTTACAGTTTTTATGGCACTTTGACTATGCGGTATTGCCATGTCAGTATCTATTGAAAGAAGTTTTAGAAATGGAAAATCTGCCATTCCATGCTCGCAGTTTTCCGCAATCATTTTTTTGAGCGCAAGAATTATATTTTTCCCAGTGCCGCCAAGTCCTATTACAAGCGTTGGTTGATAAAGTTCTGCCATAGTGTTCTCCTGTTATTTCTTTCTATTTATTTCTGTGACAATTTCGCCGTTATATTCAAAAAGATGCTTTCTGGTATATGGATTTTTGTGTTCAATTTTTTGCTCTCGAATTTCATGTATAATTAAGCCTACAAAAACAAATATTAAGAGCGATATAAATGCAGCAGCTCCTATGATAATAACTTTTGCATATTGCACAGCCGCAAAAAAATATGCATATGGTCTTGCAAATGGAATCATCTTCAATTTTTCACCGGCATCTTCAGCATCAAATTCTGCAAGCTGTATTGAATCAAAAAGCTCTTTTCCCAAAGTATTCAAATCAATTTCAGAAAACAAAATCGGAAGAAACAAAAAACTGGCAACAGCAAGAACACAAACAATCATTCCTAAAGCAATTTCTTTTTTACGTTTTTCAAATCGGGCAACTCTTGAAAGCCATAAATAGACAACAATCCCCAAAACTGCTATAGAAAATAAAATAATTCCCCAAATAACAAAAGACTGTAAAATTTGTTCCGTACCTATCATTTTTTTCAAAACCCTATTTTTTCGCTTTTTTAAATTTCACAGAAATCATTGACTCATCTTTTGTTTTCAGCTTTAACGTTGAACCAAGCGAATATTCAAATTTTCTGCCGCCGTTTTCAAACGCATTTTCATCACGCGGGATAATCTGCCATTTACTTGCACTAATTCTTTGAAGCTGTCCGACAACGGGAGCGAACAATCCTGAATCCAGCTTAAATTGACATCCGGGCTTTGAGCCAAATTCTGCCCGCTTTTTTATTTTCATGGAAACCGCTCTTTGTTTTTCAGTTCTTGTTCCCAATACTTCCATCACAATTTTTAAAGGCAAAAATTTTCTGATTATCATAAATGCAGCAACAATCAAGATTATTATGAAGATAACAATCAAAGGTAAAAAAATTTTCTCAAGAAGAAGCTCTGATTCTGTTTTTCCTTCTATATCAAAGGCATAATCATACTGCTTGTCCAAACCGCTTGCATTTGCAATGAACTGAATTTTAAGAATTCCTTTTCCACTTATCTCAGCCTCAGGAGAGAACCCCCAAACAGTTTCTTTCTTATTCACCGCAGGAATCTTTATTGTGCCTGTCTCAACCATTATTTTTACAGGAACTATTGAATTTCTGTCATCAGATTGGAAAGCCGCTTTTGCGGATTTGAATTCAACATCAGCAGGGGTTCTTTTGTATGTGTTCAGAATATCAAATGACATTTCATCTGCCGAAGAGACGACTTTCGTGGTCTTATCTTTTTTTAAACGATATGAGCCGAGCTTAAAGTTATCAAATAAAACTTCGCCTTTTTCAATTGGCTTTGGGTCTGGAATTTTTGAAATCCAGTCATCAAGCATAAATTCCAGCTGGTCTAAATCTTCAATACGCAAAAGGTAATCTTCCCTTCCTGATTTTTCCGCAATCAAAGGAAGATCGTGCAGATTTTTTCCGATTCCAACATAATACCAACCATTATAAAGATGCTTATCGCCTATCAAAGAATCATCAAATATCTGCTCTACATTTTGACCATGAAATTCACTTGAATCCGGAGTTGTAATATCACCGTCTGTTATAAACAAAACTAAAGGCTCATAAAGATTGTAGTCATCGTTTTTCAAATCAACTATATAGTTCAATGCTGTTTTTATGGCACTTCCAATGTCTGTAAAATCATTATCAGCCTTCATAGCTTTTAAAGCATTTGAAATTGAATTTTTATCCTCTTCACGCATAAGCTGCCCCGAATACATAGGCAATGCCGCATCGCCAAAAGGGATCAGAACAAAGTAATCTCCAACATCAAGGCGGTCTTTTATAATAGTTCTGTCAATTATCTTTGTAATATCCAGAAACTGTTTTTTTATGCTGCCGGAAACATCCAAAACAACAATTATGATTTTTCCTTTTCCGCTTGTATCTGAAGCTGCCGTTTGAGCAAAGGCAATATTGAAGACCAATAAACCAATAGTAATAAAAGCAAAAAAACTTTTTATGTTCTTACTCATGACCAGCTCCGTTTTCAAAAAGATATTTTCGATATTCAGCATCCGTAGTTTCCGGAAGGATTTTTTTTGTAAATATAAGAAGAATTGTATTTAAAAGAAAAAAAGCAAGCTCTATAATCAAAGACAGAACAATCCATATTTTTCCTTTAAAAAAAATCGAGAAGAAAATCAATAAAACAGGAACTAAAAGCGTGGCAACAAAAAATGACCAATAATAACCACGCACAAGTTTTTCATCTTTTAAAAACAAGAAAACAATTTTTTTTATAAAAAGAAAAAGCACAATCACAAAAGCCAATGTCATAAATACTTGAAAAATCATTATTGTCATGGTGATTACATCTAGTTTTATGATTTTACCTATGATGTTTGCCGCAAAAATTGTTGTATTTGATTCAGAAAAAAATCCGTAATATGAAAACGTCAGTAACGGTGCCTGCAATAAAAAAACGTCAAGCACAGAAATAAATGCCATTATCATACTAAAAATCATAGATAAAACAAACTTCCGCATATCTCCAACACCTCTACCAATTTAATAAGTCTATTTACAGACATAATACTAAATTATAAGCACTAATCGTTCATTTATCAATACTTATTCGATTGGTAAAATAGGGAGAAACAAAGAAAAACAACTTATTAGATTTAGACCTATGACTAATATCAGAACTGTTCTTGCAATAAATATGAAAACAAGACGCAAAGATTTGAACATCTCACAGGCAGAACTTGCCGAAATAATCGGCACTTCGCCAAATTATATTTCTAAAATAGAGGCCGAAAAACAATTTCCATCAGTTCAAATGATTGAAAATCTAGCAAAGGCATTATTGTGCGATTCCGTTGATTTATTTTCAATAGAAAAAATAAAAAAAGACGCTTTAGAATCTGTGCAGGAATCTTTGTGCAAGGAAATCAACACATTAATTAGACGCTCATTTAGTACGATAAATTTCTAAAGCATAAAACAATTTCAGAAGAAAAAATTACAGTTAACTCAGCAATTAACAAAAAATACTATCTACTTAAAATATTTATAGAAGAAAAGAAAAAAACTATTTTTGTAAACAATTTTCAGATTTCTTCTATATTTAGTCATAATATTTTCAGCTCAAATCTCTCCAAGCAGAAAATCCCGTATGTTCTTGTGGATTATTCCGTTGCGGGAAAAATCTAATTCATCCATGGAAACAACATATTTCGGGAAATTGTCTTTTATCAATTCGTAGACTGAAAATTCGCGTCTTACAGTTTCCTCGCTCGCCAAAAGGTATGCCACCTGAACATAGATTTTCGAGCCATTCTTTTCTGCAATAAAATCGATTTCAGCGTCATTCTTTTTTCCGACAAAAACCTTGAAATTCCGGCGCAAAAGTTCAAGACAGACAATA
>JAUNWH010000068.1 GCA_030540405.1 Spirochaetales bacterium | reverse complement strand
CCCGTGTCGTAGCACGGGAATGACACTTAAATTACTGTTCTTATCAAAACTCGAAATTAAGGGTATTTAAATAAAAAAATTATTTATTAGAGGTTATATTTATTATGGAAAACAAAGAAGTTCGTGTTAGATACGCGCCTTCTCCTACGGGGCTGCAGCATATCGGCGGTGTGCGTACTGCGCTTTTTAACTATCTTTTTGCAAGGTCTAAGGGCGGAAAATTCATTCTTCGCCTTGAGGACACTGACCGCACAAGATACGATGAAAAATACGTGAAGAATCTTTACGACACGATGGCTTGGCTTGGAATCGACTGGGACGAAGGCGGCGACAAGGGCGGAGAGTACGGCCCTTATGTTCAGAGCGAAAGGTTCGAGCTTTACAAAAAATATGCCCAGGAGCTTGTTGAAAAAGGGGAGGCTTACTATTGCTTCTGCGATTCAGAGCGTCTTGAGAGAATCCGCAAGATTCAGACAGAAAACAAAATGCCACCGGGATACGACAGAAACTGCCGCCACCTTACAGAAGAAGAAGTGAAGGCGAATCTTGCCGCCGGAAAACCTTACGTTATAAGGCTTAAAGTTCCGCTTGAAGGCGAGACAAAGTTTACAGATCATCTTCTTGGCGACATTGTTTGGAAAAACGAGGATATTTCTCCTGATCCGGTTCTTTTAAAGAGCGACGGATTTCCGACATATCACCTTGCGAATATTGTTGACGATCACCTTATGAAGATTTCGCACGTTATGCGCGCCCAGGAATGGATTCCTTCAACTCCTCTTCACGTTCAGATGTACAGGGCGTTCGGCTGGGAGCATCCTGAATTCTGCCACCTGCCAATGGTTAACGGTTCTGACGGAAAGAAGCTTTCAAAGCGCCACGGCTCAACTTCGCTTAACGAGTTCCGCGCGAGAGGCTACCTTCCGCAGGCGATTGTAAACTATGTGGCTCTCTTGGGCTGCTCTTATGAGGACGGACGCGACATCTATAGCCTTGACGAGCTTGCCGCGAACTTTAAGCTTGAGCATTTGAACAAGGCTCCTGCTGTTTTTGACTACAAGAAGCTTGAATGGTACAACGGCCAGTATATCCGCGCTTTGTCTGACGAGGAGCTTTACAAGTGGACATTGCCGTTTATAACAGGAACTGGAGACGCTTCCCTTGAAATCAATCCTGAAAATCCGCAGCCTAAGCCAAAGGTTGGTCCTGAATATTCTGGAGTTGCGCTTGGAAGCGACGGCGAGCCTGTTTGTGTGGACTCTTCAATGAACATGACGAGCGCAGATGTAAAGAAAAAGCTTTTGGAGCTTATGCCGCTTATAAAGGAACGCTTGCACTTCCTTACAGATGCCGCTGAAATGGTCCGCTTTATGTTTACAGAGCCTGCTGTTCCTGCAAAGTCTGAAATTATTCCAAAGAAACTTGACGAGGCAAAGACCAAGGAAGTGCTTGAAAAGGCGAAGTCTTTTGTTTCTGAAATCTTTGGAATGAGCCACGATGATGCGGAAGCCCTTGCAAAAAAATATGCCGAGGAGCTTGGAATAAAGCTTGGCGACTTTATGATGCCTGTGCGCATGGCTGTTACAGGAAGCCGCATTTCTCCGCCGCTGATTGGCTCTATCTGGATTCTTGGAAAAGAAAAAGCCTGCGAGCGCGTTGAAAAAACACTTGCAGCTTTCTAATTTTTAGTTTGCATACAGAATAGCCCGGACGAAAATGTCCGGGCTGTTTTTTATAATACAAATCTATAAAACATATTTAACAGCTTGCCCTGGAGGCTTTTTTGTTGTCATTGCCTTAGTTGATTTGGTAATTTATTTTAGTAAGCGGCTATAGAAGTTAGCTTATTTTCAGTGTCTAGGCGAGTGAATTCTTTCGTTTCCAAATCAATTGTTCCGTTTAACAAAGAAATGCCTTTTACTGCGCTAAAGTACAATTTTCCGTTTCCTGCTGAATAAGATATGATTTCTAGCTCTACAGGAACTTTTTCAAATAAGTTTTCAAATTTTCCGGAATTAGTGTCAAACATATATATATTTTGTGCTCCTGTTTCGTTGCCTGAAGAATCAAGTATTGCATTTAAGAAATAGAAAGCATCGTTATAAGTATAAAGTCCTATTGGAGCTACTGAATCAAAAGTTTTTCCTACATAAGTTCCATAATTATCAACGATTTTCATAAAGTATTTTTCAGAGTTATAGCTGTTTGGTTGTGCCCATATTCCATTTGATGTTGAATAAAGCTGGTTGTAACTACTAGGCCAAACGGATTCACCTGATTCTGTTTTTAGATAGTAATCATTATAATAGTCAGTATTTTTTGGTTCTTCGTTTACAGAAATAAATTCACCTTTGTAAAAATGTTCTTCTTCCATTGTGCTTGTTTTTATACGGTATAGCCCATGTTTGTTTTTATTCTCTTGAATGTAATAGAAATAGTCTGTGCTATCCTGATATACCCAGCCATAGTTGCCATAAGATTCTGATGAATAATAAATATTTTTGAAATCTTCTGGGAACTGCACAGGAATATATCTAATGAAATAGGCGCTATTGCCATATGAAGAACTTGAATAATTGTATCTATTTCCAGAGACAAATATTTTTGTTCCGTCTTGGCTCATTTGGAATTTAGAATAGTTAATTTCTTCTAGCGGCGCAGTAAGATTTGATGTTTTTTGTGAAACAGGATCGTATTTACAGATGCTTACATTGTTATTTGTACGTTTTATAAAGTATAAGCAGCCATTTAAGTCTGTTTGTATGTATTCTTTTAAATAAGGCTCAATCCAATCTGGATTACTAGAGTTGTTATTAGAACCTAATATATCTTTATAGGAACCATCTTCATACACACAAATTAGCTGGCTTAAATTAACATTTATATATTCTCCATCTTCACCGTTATAGCCAAACCAAGATGAACCGTTAAAGACGATATAAAGATACTTGTTTCCACTTTTATCTTGAGTGTTTATTATTTTTTCTATTTCAGAGATATTTCCTTGTGCATTACTTGGAATTGACAAGATAGAAGCGACAGAAGAGTCTTCAAGTATTTTTATGAGCGGGGAATTTAAGTTGCTAGAAGAAGCGCGGGCAGCTATGTTTCTACTGGAACTTTCTTCAACAGAAGCGATTGCTTTTGCGTTTGTCAAGTCGAACTTTAATGCTTGTTTTGAATTGAAATCTGTTTCCGAGTCTCCGTCGGATGATGAGCCGTTGCTACAAGAAGCAAAAACTAATACAGCAATAAATGCTGATAATACAATAATTTTTTGAATCTTCATGGATTCCTCCTTGAAGCAATCATTACACACATCCCCCCCCCGTCAAGTGCCTGCGGCACAAAATCTCAATAAATTTTCGCTAAAAAGTTGTTTTTTGAAATTTATTTAGTATAATGTAGAATAGATTACTGAAAAGTTAAAATGGGATTATCGTATCAAGTACTAAAATGACAGGGAAATGAAAGGGCAAACGCATTATAAATAATTTAAGTGAAGTTTGCGCGAAGGAACGGTTCCTGGGGCAAAAACACTTTGATTGTTGCGACCGCGTGAGCTGGCAATTCTATAGTTACTTTGCAACAATCAGCGTGTAGCGCATTATTGCGCGATTTTGAACCACGAAACCGTGACTGGGAGTCAGTTTTATGCTGAATACATTTATAATGCGTTTGCCCTGAGTGAGATGAAAATTGTCATTGTCGGATTCTCCCCGGCAATCTTTAAATGTGTACATTTTAATTGGAGGTCTTTTATGAAGAAATTTATTGTTCCGGCTTTATTTGCGTTTTTATTTGTGGCTGCGTCCTGCATGAACATGAGCGGCGGCTCTGAAAAGGGCGGCTCAATCCGTGTTGCCTTGCCTGGCGGACGCTATGTTTACAACAAAGAAAATGCCGACAAGTTTGTTGTGCGTGTAACAAATGGAGTTTATTCTGAAACGAAAGATTCTGCGGGGGGGGGAGTAATAGAGTTTGCGGAACTTGAAGCCGGTGAATATACCGTTGAGGCGGAGGCATGGGATTCTGATAATGATGAGCTTATCGCATCTGGAAGCAAAGATATAAAAGTTGAAGCGGATAAAACCACGGAATGCTCTTTTAGCCTTATAATTTCTGATTGTTTTGTTGCAAAAGACGGAAGCCTTGTCATAAACAAAACCAAGCTTGAAAAAACAGCCCTCACAGCAGTAATTGATACTGCCACAACAATTACAGGAAGCGGAAGCGAAGGTGTTTTTGTTGACGGACGCACAGTAATTTTAAGCCCTTACAGCATAGGCAAGTACGAAGTGACGCAGGAACTTTTTGAAGCCATAATGGGAGAAAATCCAAGCAATTTTACGGATTCCCCTGCAGATGGAGAAACTCAAAAACTGCGTCCTGTTGAGAAGATAATGTGGGATTATGCAATTGTGTTTTGCAACAAGCTTTCATTATTAATGGGGCTTAAGCCTTGCTATGCAATTATTGAGCAGAATGGTGGTGAGGTTGATTATAAGAATATTTCCCTTGATGCTATTACTCAAGATTGTTCAGGTTGGCAGAGTGTTTCTTGTGATTTTACTAAAAATGGCTACCGTCTGCCTACAGAAGCGGAGTGGGAGTTTGCAGCCCGCGGAGGAAACCAAAGTGCTGATGACTGGAATTATACTTACGCCGGCAGTGATGATGATTTAGATAGTGTTGCATGGTACTATAATAATTCAATTAATAAAACACATGAAGTTGGACAGGGCAAACGCATGTAAAAACTCTTTCTGATAAAATTACAGAAAGTGTGA
>JAUNWH010000067.1 GCA_030540405.1 Spirochaetales bacterium | reverse complement strand
CACACTTTCTGTAATTTTATCAGAAAGAGTTTTTACATGCGTTTGCCCTGAAAAAGAACATATTCAATGCTATTCAAGCCATGGAACTGGATTGTAAGCAGCGGAAATTATTATGACGACATAAATGTTGAGCTTCAGCAAATTGAAAATGAAGTTATAACACACTTTTCAAAACTTCTGCTTTATATTTTTGAAACAATGGCAGTAGTGCTGGTCGCCGCAATTTTTGTAAGCCTTTTCTTCTCCAAAAAATTTTCCAAGCCGATTGAAGAAACCGCGCGCATTCTTGAAAAAATGGCAGCAGGAAATCTTACGCTCAGACTTTCAACACAAAAAGGAAAAAATGAAATCAGCAAAATGAGGCGCAGCATAAACTCTTTCACGGAATCCATAAACAAGATGGTCGCCGTTTCAAAGCAGAACATCGTTTCGCTAAACCAAGTTGCTGAAAATCTGAATGAAAACAGCTCTGGAATTTCATCAGAGATAAAGCAAATTTCTGACAATTCCTTTGAACTTGCAGACCAGGCAAAAATGCAGCTGGACACAGTTTCAGTTACAGTCAGCACAATGGGAAAAATGAGCGCAATTACAAATCAGCTTTCCACTCAGATTCATGATCAAAACGATGCTCTTTCCCAAAGTTCCGCAGCAGTAGAGGAAATGATTTCAAACATAAAGTCAATCACAGAAAACATTGATAAATTCGGCAACAGCTTCAACAAGCTTTCTACGGACTCGGAAGACGGAAAAAACAAAATAGAAAATGTAATAAAGCTCATAGATTCTGTTTCAACTGAATCTAAAAAGCTTTTGGACACAAACAAAGTAATTGAATCCGTTGCCCAGCAAACAAATCTTCTTGCCATGAACGCCGCAATTGAAGCTGCGCACGCTGGAGAAGCTGGAAAAGGTTTTGCCGTTGTCGCAGAAGAAATCCGCAAGCTTTCTGAAAACACAACGGAACAGTCGCATTACATAAGGCAGACGCTTTCTTCCGTAATTGAAAATATAAATGAAGTTACAAATGCGGCAAGCAGCGCAGGTCTTACATTTGGTGAAATCGTAAATCAAATTTCAAGCGACGACTCTTTAATTACAGAAATTCGTTCATCGATGGAAGAGCAGTCAATTGGAAGCAAGCAGATTGTAGATGCGCTCGGAAACATAAAGGATTCAACACATACTATAATTGAAAATTCAAAGCAAATGAATTCTGGAATTGAAAATGTCGTTGCCCAAGTAAAAGGACTTGAAAATGCCGCTCAAAATTTGTCTTCAAAAACTGACGAAATAAAAAAGTCTACACAAATAATAAATTCCAACGCAGACAAACTTATCGGCATGGCTTCTGAAAACAAAAAATTTGCAAAGGAACTTTCAATTCAGACGGAAAAATATATTGTGTAAATAAGTTTTCAAAAACCGCTTAAATTTTCTTAAAAATTTATTCTTAAAACTACAATTAAACAAAAATTTTACAGCCTAGATTCAGACAGTAACAAGTATTTGAATCTAGGTCATTCTATTCATAAAAAAGGAATTGTGATATAATTTCAAAATCATGGATAAAATTTTATTTGTTGCAAATATTTCAAAAACAGCTTGTGATCTTTTTAATTCACTTTCAAAAAATTATGAAATCATAATGCAAGATTTTAATAAAGCAGTCCTTCCAAGCAAAGTTTCTGAAATGCAGCCTGACTTAATCGCAGTATATTCAAATGAATTTTCTCATGAAGATATACAGGCCTATCAAGAAATAGTTACGAATGAAAAGTCGAAAAACTTCCCGATTGTTTTCATAGGAAACAAATTTGACTATAAAGATTACATAATGCCTTGGGGCGGAAATATTATAGGAATCATTATAACACCATCTCCAATGTCAAATGTCCTTGAAAAAATTTCAATTGCACTTGAATCAATACGTAACAGAAGGGACTGCGAATCTGAATTAAAAATTCCAGAGCAAAAAAGTGACAGCCGAAAACACATTCTTGTTGTTGATGATGATCCAGTTATGCTCAGAGCTTTAATCAGCATATTAAAAGAATCCTATAAGACAACAGTTGCAAAATCTGGAACATCCGCAATTTCTTTGTTAGGAACACAAAAGCCAGATTTGATTCTTCTTGACTACATGATGCCTGTATGCGATGGAGTCCAGACACTTCAAATGATTCGCTCTGAAGAAAAAACTAAAGATATTCCTGCATTTTTTCTCACTGGTGTAAGCGATACAGAAAGTGTAAAAAGCGCAATGAGCCTAAAGCCGGAAGGATATATTCTAAAGTCTATGCAACCGAAAGAAATATTAAAAAGAATAGATGACTTCTTTGGAAAAAAATGAAACAAGTTGAAAATATAAAATTCAAGACAGCAGTAAAATCTGATTATAAGATTCAAAATCAAGCAGAACGAGATGAAGTTTCTTTCCTTGCTGCACTAAACAACTGTTCCATACTGGACAAAGTTGCACCAATCGTCGCAATACTTGAGACATCAATAATATTATTCAGCAATATAGTTAAAAATCCAGACTTCATGAAATGGCAAAGTCTGTACAATACACTTTATGTTTTGCTAGTATTTGCGTCTTTTGCTGTATATATTTTTAATCGCCCATGCAGAAATAATCTTCATACAAAACAACGTAGAGTTATTTTGCTTTCACATTTGTATGTTGCATTTATAATCGCATGGAATGTGGTTATGCTTATTCTAGATTTTCATACAACAAGCCAACTTGACTTTGCACTTTATTTTACAAGCTGTCTTGTTTCAGTAATCATATTCAATCTAATACCAGTTATTATAATTCCTCTTGTTATAGCAGCAACAGCAGTAATTATAATAGAAATTCTTTTTGTACAGAAACTAGATCCAAGCATATTCTATAAACCCAATCTATATCTTTTTGCAGTGCTAGGTTATTTTTGTGTAATTGTAAGGCAAATGAATTTAATACTGCGGGCAAAGCAAAGCATAAGGCTTAGAGAAGCAAGGGCAGAAGCAGAAAATGCGAATCAGGCAAAATCAACATTTCTTGCCACGATGAGCCATGAAATAAGAACACCGATGAATGCGATTTTAGGTTTTTCAGAAATTGCACTAAAAGATTCATCACCTCTTACAGCATCTTATCTCGAAAAAATCAACCGTGCCGCGCATACTCTTCTAACTATTATAAACGATATTCTTGACTTTTCTAAAATAGAATCAGGAAAACTTGAAATTATTCCTGCAGACTACAATCTTGACACATTAATAAACGATGTTGAATCAATTATAAAAGTCAGACTTGCATCAAAATCTGTCGCACTTTCTATAGATGTCAGCAAAGATGTTCCTCGCGCGCTTTTTGGAGATGACATAAGAATAAAACAAGTGCTTTTGAATCTTGCAGGGAATGCTGCAAAATTTACAGAAGAAGGAGAAATCAAAATAACTGTAAAGGCACATAAAACCAACACACAAAAAGTTATTCTTGATTTTTCCGTGAAAGACTCAGGAATTGGAATAAAAAAAGAGGACTTGGAAAAACTTTTCAATTCATTTCAACAAGTTGATATGCAGCGAAACAGGAAAAAAGAAGGCAGCGGACTTGGGCTTGCAATTTCAAAGCAGCTTGTTTCTCTTATGGGCGGAACATTCGGCGTTGAAAGTGAATATGGAAAAGGAAGCAATTTTTTCTTTTCTATTCCACAAACTATTGGAAAAATAAAAGAAAACGAAAAAACAGAATTAAGTTCTTTCATAGCTCCAAATGCAAAAATTCTAGTTGTAGATGACAATGAAGTCAATCTTCTGGTGGCGCAAGGATATCTTGCAAAATATAAATGTAAAGTTGAAACATGCATGAATGGAGAGGAGGCTTTAGAAAAAGTCAAGCAAGAGAAATTCGACATTATTTTCATGGATCATATGATGCCAATTATGGATGGAGAAGAGGCCACAAAAATAATTCGTAGCGAAGAAAAGAAAAAAGGAATACAAAACTGCATAGTTGCACTTACAGCTAATGCAATAGACGGAGCACGTGAAAAATTTCTTGGTTGCGGATTCGATGATTTCCTTTCAAAACCAATAGAAGCGCAAAAGCTAGACCACATAATGCGGACAAGGCTTCCTCGCTCTAAATGCGTTTTTGAAAATACGAAAGTTGAATCAGAAAAAAAATTAATTTCAGAATCAGTAAACGAAGCCATTTTAAAAACTTTTTTTCATCAAATTCCACAAAAAACGAAACTGATTTGCCAATACCAAAAAGAAGCACAAAATAGAAACGAGAATTCATTAAAGCTTTTCAAAATAGAAGTCCATGCGCTAAAAAGCTCAGCTAAAATTTGCGGTTTTTATAAACTTAGCTCACTTGCAGAGAAACTTGAAAAATCGGCGACTGAAAAAAACATTGATTATATAAAGAATACAACTCCAGAGCTTATTGAAGAATACATTATGGTAGAAAAGGAACTAAGCGCGCGGTTCAATAAAAATAATGAAAATGAAGCAGAACTTCAAGCAGCTTCAAAAGACGAATTTACACACATAGCAATGAAAATAAAAGAATTTGCAGAAGAATGTGATCTGGCTTCTATTGAAGATGAAATCAATATACTTTCAAATATAAAACTTCCAGAAAATCTAAAATCAAAATTTGAAAACTTAAAAGAAGCTGTTGAAGAAATTGATTTTGAAGCCATAAAAAATATTGTAAGCTAAAACAAACTAAAAAAAATATTTTATCTTGGTGTGTTGGCTTCCTCGTATTCAACAACTATTTTACCATCAATTTCTTCAATTTTATTTATGAAATATTTATCGTAATTTGTAGCCATTCTTTCTTTGCCACTTATAACCATCATTCCATAATCTGCAATAAGCCAATGGTCATAATCAGTCCAATTTGAAAATTCTTTTGTCATATTGAAATTATACATATTTAGCGAAGTAAATCAACCGGGGTCTTCGGCGCGCGGGAGGCTCCGGAAAAGAAATCCCCTCCAAGC